>JBGTGX010000086.1:0-13819 GCA_041746475.1 Pyrinomonadaceae bacterium
AAAACGGCCTCATTTTCCAAAAATCGTAGAAATCAAAATTTCAAATTTCATATATCAAAAAAACAAATCGAGAAATCTAAAACGAAAACAACCAAAACAAAAAAAGACTGTCTAAAAAGATATTCTTTCTAGACAGCCTCATGCCTTTCGTTTTATAACTTTCCTAGTTATTTTTCAATTTTTTCTTGAGGTCTTCAAGTGATTTCGAGCAAGCTTTTGCCCATTTTTCTTTCTCTTTATCATCCATCTTTTCTACGCCCTCGCGAATGTTTTCGAGAATATAATTCTTGTAAAGATAAACAATTGCCCGGGCTGCGTAGCTTCCTTCGATCTCTTCAGAATTATCATTGATATACGTCGCAATTTCGTCGCACTCAGGTATTCCGATCGTTATCACGTCACCCGAAGGTTCCGCCTCAGTTTTGGTCTCCGAATCAGTGCTTTTCTCGGAATCAGCTGATTTTGACGAGGAATCCTTTGTTGATTCCTTTTCGGAACCCGTTAAACCGCTAAAACTACAACCTAAAACCAGAAATAATACAAATGCAAGCGACAAAAATAACGTATATTTGTTTTTCATTTTTCCTCCTAAGTTTGATTGGTGGTATAACCGCACTCTATTTGATTGACGGAGCTACGGTAAGAATTTTGCGTCAAACATGTTTCCGCGTCCCAGAATTCCTTTACGGTCAAATGTTCTCTTAAGTTCCGCCATTTCGTTCAGGAATCTTTCGCCATACATCACATATAGGTATTTCGATTTCAACTTTCCGATACTGTGTTCTCCAGAAACAGTACCGCCGAGCATGATCGCCTGTGCGATAAAACGTCCATACAAATGGTGCGCTTTCTCCGCCTCTGCCGCGTCTTTCGGGATCATATTCGCGTGCAAATGATTGTCGCCAATATGACCAAAGATCACGTAGTCGAGTCCGCTTTCGTCTAACTTGGTTTTGTAAAATTTTAAAAAAGAGTCAAATTTTGTGTCCGGAACAGCCATATCAGTTCCGATTTTTCTCCGTTTGTAATTAACGATTCTTTCATTTACAGACACAGGAAGCGCATGACGAAATTCGCGCATTCTCTCTAGGTCTTTTTCGTTCACGGCAAACCAAGACACCTCTATCTCTGCATTGTGCATTTCGAGCAATCCATTCCATGCCTCAAACAGTGAATCTTCGTTTTGCTCCGTTGTCTCTTGCTCAAAGAAAATTGCCCCAGCCATATTTGGGGGCGTTTCAGGAAATTTCTCGTGTATAAAATCGAGTGATTTTCCATCGAAATATTCCAAAACGGTAGCGTCGATCGAGGATTTGGCCGTTCGCCCAAACTGATCTCTGGCCGCAAATGATTTCTCTTTTACTTCATTTACGAAATTCAGTAGATCGCGCTCATTCTTAAAGAAAACAATGCCGCTGAAAAAACCTGCAGGCTTTGGTAAAAGCCTTAGTTCGATTTCCGTGATAATTCCAAGAGTTCCTTCGCTACCGATAAAGATATCGATTGCATCAACACGTGGATTCGAAAAATAGCCGCTCGTGTTTTTTCTAACGTTGGGCTGCTCATAAGTCGGAAGTTTCGGTTCAAGAGTATTGCCATGTTCTGTTTTGAGTTCGAGAAAGCCATTTTCGCTAAAGATTTCCCCGCGTTTTAGCTTTAGAAAATCTCCATCCGGTAAAACGACTTCCAATCTTTCGACATAATTTCTCGTTGCGCCGTACTTAAAACTTCTCGCGCCGCTGGCGTTTGTAGCAACTGTTCCGCCGATTTGACAACTCCATTCGGTAGGATCTGGCGGATAAAACAGGCCTTCGGTATCAACTGCTTTTTGCAGATCGGTCAACAAGACCCCCGCTCCAACAACCGCTGTTCCGCCAGCTTCGCGGCTTAATATCTTCAAATTCTTAAACTTTTCAAGCGAAATTATGCAGCCGCCAAAAGGAATCGCGCCGCCGACAGTTCCCGTTCTGGCGCCGCTAACCGTCACCTGAATACTTTTCTCGTTTGCTTCCTTAAGGATCTCAGAAATTTCTTCTTTTGTTTCGGGAACAAAAAGTTTTTCGGCGTTTCCACCCGGCAGATTACTCGCGTCCGTTAAGTAATCTTGTATTTCGTTGATTTGCGTTTTAACCTGCATATTTTTTCTTGTATATCGCAGATTAATCTTTGAAAAGTTTTTCGATTAAGTCAATTTCGGTGTTATAAAAACAAACTGAAAATTGCTGGAATTATCGGGTAAGTTTTGAAAACACTATTGCCGGAAAATCTTCTTTCAGGATTTGCCAACCTATGAAAGCCAGTTTCGGTTCGATAAGCCGTTGCAACTTAACGGGAATCTTCGATTCGCATCTAGTGCACATCTAACGCGGATTTTGAGTTCTCTTCAAAAAGCGACCTTGCCCGTGTCCATTTTTCGAGAACGTATTCATCATAAATACGGACGCGATATTTAGAAACGCCGCGATTGGAACGGTCAGGGGTAAGGATAAGGTTAGACCCGCTAAGTTTATAGCGTCCATCAGAAACATTGGAGGATGTTCTCTCCAAAAACCCTGTCTGCGTGACCGTTCCGATACCGAACTCATACCGTCCGTTATCCAGAAATCTGTATTGCGCATCGGAGTCTCGAAGAAACCTATCAACTTGCACCTGAAAGAATGCGAGTTCAGATTTAATAATAGATCAAAGAACTTATATCTTTTTTTACTGAAGTTACTGAGAGATAATCCTCTCTAGACTTCCCTAGACCCTTTAGTATTTCTCAACTTCCTTGAAACCAGATCTTCAAGAACTTTCTTTTCATAATTGGTTTGCAAAGTTTCTTCGGCAAAATCTCGGGTTAAAACAATTTGTTGCTCAATGACTTCCTTCCTCGCTTTAGAAGTTGTTTTTTCTCCGATAATAGAAAGTGCTTTAATAACTCGCAAAAAAATCGCCAAGTTAGCTTTTCCGCTGATTCTTATTTGATCAAACGCAGTTTCGACAAAATTTCGGAAACTAGGCGATTTTACATACACACGGATCTCACCGTCTTTTACGCGGGTCGATGTCGGCAATTTTCTGGTCGCGATTCGCCCGACAATTACCGCCAGATAATCGATGCAAATTATTGCCGTTGTCGTATCGTTTATTCCCGGCGAAAGAGCCTTTAGAGCAATATCAACGATCTGTCTGATCCCGTAACCGACATCCTGTTCGATCGTTCGATAGCGGTAAATATTATAGTGGCTGTTTATCTCATTACCCCAATCGTCAACATTTTTTTTGCTGACCGAAACGAGCTTTGTGCCCTCTGAGACAAATTGCCCGATGCCGTATTCCATTCGTAAATACAGATCATTTTCAATGGCAAAATCGATCAAACCTTCGGTATCGGCATATTGAATATAGCCGTCAAATAAGGAATTCACACCATACCAATCAACCGTTTCTTCTATCTCTTCGGCTCGCTGAATTTCTTGAGTATCAGCTTCTTCACCCATCTCTTCGGGGAAAATATTATCGATGATGGCGACCGTCTCTTCCTCGATCGCTTTGACAATGTTTGTAACTTCAAGAGAACTCGCGATGTGATGTATAAAATAGATCAATACGACGATCCCGCCAATCGCCAACAATAGACCGACGATCACACTCAGCGACGGAACAAATTTAATTTCATCGACTCCGCGTATCGTGAGCAAAATTATCAGGCAATACGCAAAAACGCTTACAAAATACCCGAGAATAAATTGATTGATCCTATCCCGCATAAAATTCCTTAGAATTCGCGGAGAATATTGTGCTGAAGCCTGCGAAATAGCACTTAAAGTCATTGCAAAAGCAAGTGCCGCAACCGTTAGCATTGAGCCGGCAATTGCGGTTAGCATTCCGCGAGAACCGTCCGATCCGAGTCCGAAAATGCGCGGATAAGCAATCAACCATTCGCGTTTTATATTTGAATCGATCGTTATCAGCAAAAATGCCAAAATGATCGAACCAATGATCATCAAACCCGGCACAAACCAGAGAGATGAACGTAAATTAATTAGAAACTGTCTGATCTTTTGCATTTATTTTACCCGAGTTCCATCTGACGTTCTTTTAGATATTTTACCTTATCGCGTATTTCAGCCGCTTTTTCAAACTTCATTTCCTTAGCGGCTTCCCGCATATCTGATTCAAGCTGCGCGATCATCCCTATTAATTCTTTGGGTGAATATTCGTCATACTTGTCTAGCTCGAGAGGCACTTTGAAATAATCTGCTTCATAGGCAGTGATAAGTGTAGCTTCGATATCTTTAATAATTGTCGTGGGAGTGATTCCGTGTTCTTCGTTATACGCTTCCTGGATTTTTCGACGTCTGATCGTTTCGTCGATTGCAACTTTCATCGATTTCGTAATTTTGTCGGCGTATAAAATCGATAAACCATCTGAATTTCTTGCCGCTCGACCGATCGTTTGAATGAGTGAACGCTCAGAGCGGAGGAATCCTTCCTTGTCTGCGTCAAGAATCGCGACAAGCGAAACTTCCGGAAGATCAAGGCCTTCACGAAGCAGATTTATCCCGACTAACACATCAAATTCACCGCGACGTAGATCTCGCAAAACCTTGATTCTTTCGAGTGTGTGGATATCGGAGTGCAGATAATTTACTTTTACACCAACCTCCGAAAAATACTCTGCGAGATTCTCCGCCATTTTTTTCGTCAGCGTGGTAACCAAAACGCGTTCGTTTCGCTCGGCTCGTTTTCTACATTCTTCTAAAAGGTCGTCGATCTGTCCTTTAACCGGCCGAACTTCGATATTCGGATCAAGCAAACCCGTTGGGCGAATAATTTGTTCAGTAACTTCGCCCTCGGTTTTTTCAAGTTCATAATTTCCGGGCGTTGCGGACACATAAATGGTATTGCCGATCCGGTTCTCGAACTCACCAAAGTTTAAAGGTCGATTATCCATCGCACTTGGAAGACGGAAACCGTGTTCGACAAGTGTTCCCTTTCGCGATTGATCGCCCTTAAACATTCCGCCTATCTGAGGTACCGTTTGGTGTGATTCATCGATAACCATTATCGTGTCCTCGTGAAGATAATCGAGCAGCGTCGGCGGCGGTTCGCCTTGTTTTTTGCCCGTTAGATGGCGTGAATAATTCTCTACGCCGTGGCAATATCCCATCTCTTTTATCATTTCGAGATCATACATCGTCCGTTGATGAAGCCTCTGCGATTCAACCAGCTTACCTTCTTTTATGAGTTTTTCTTCCCACCATACAAGCTCCTCTTTTATCGTTTTTATCGCACGCGAGACGGTCGATTTCGACATGACATAGTGAGATTTTGGATAGATCGGTACGCGTGATCCGTGTTTTTCCAACACCTCTCCTAACAGGGGATCGAACGTATAAACTCCGTCAATCTCATCGCCCCAGAATTCAATTCTATACGCTTGATCCTGATAACTCGGATAAAGCTCAACAATATCCCCGCGGACACGAAAATTCCCTCGTTCAAATTGAATATGCGACCGCGAATACTGCATTTCCACAAGCTTCCGGATCAGATCCTCGCGGTCGAGTTGCTGTCCCGGTTCTACAAATTGAAGCATTCCATAATACGCATCCGGGTCACCAAGGCCATAAATACAAGAAACGCTCGAAACAACGATCACATCGCGGCGATCAAAAAGCGCGCGGGTAGCACTCATTCGCAGACGATCGATCTCTTCGTTGATCGTGGCTTCCTTTTCTATGTAAACATCGGAGGCCGGCACATAAGCTTCGGGCTGATAGTAGTCGTAATACGACACGAAATATTCGACTGCGTTTTCGGGGAAATAACTTTTGAATTCCTGATAAAGCTGCGCCGCAAGCGTCTTGTTATGTGCAAGAACCAGCGCGGGACGCTGAGTTTCCTCAATGACGTTGGCAACCGTAAATGTCTTACCGCTTCCCGTAATTCCCAGCAGTACCTGATCTTTCACATTATCATTAAGCCCGTCAACAAGCTGTTTAATAGCCTGAGGTTGATCGCCGGTTGGTTTATATTTTGTTACGAGTTTGAAAGTCATTTAAAAACAAGAATGAGCTACGAAGTTTATTAATACTACTTCGTAACTCAAGAGTTTTCCAATGAATGCTTTTTCTTTTAAGCAGCAACCATATTGAAGCTTTTTATTACATCATTTGCGGCATTGCTCAAATCTTCGGGCAACGAATTTCGTTCAATATAGGCATAAAGATCGGAGAGCGTTCGTTCATCCTGCACAACCTTCAGACAATGCAAGATAGCAAGTTTAACACTCGTATTTCGTTGATTCTCCATGACCTCGAAAATTTCTTTCGTTTCGCCTGCAGCTATCAGCAGAGCGACTAACGCAAATGCCTCATACGCTTGCTTTTCGTCGTCGTGAACTAATCTGTCGATCGATCTATCTACCAATTCGCTCTCAATCGCGGCTCTCGCCGCCTGAACTATTCTATATTCGTCACCGCATTCGGCAATCCTCGTCCATGCCTCAGCGCGGTCCGCACTCAAACGAAACAACGCTCTGGCAGCTGCGGCCCTCACTTCCCTTGTGGGATCTGCACAAGCTAACAGAACTGATTCAAAAACGGACGAATGATCAATATCTGCCAAAGCCGAAACCGCATCTGATCTAAGGTTGGCCGACAGGTCATATAACGCTACTTGCGCGAGGGCATCCATCGAATTTTTATATCTGAACTTGGACAACACCCGGAGTGCAACCTCTCGCACGTCTGGATCTTCCTCATACTCGTCGTGGGATTGCTCGATTGCGCTAAGCAGCCCTTCATCGTTTGAATACGGCAATTCCTCAATCGGTGGCGCAGGTATTAAAGAGTCGATCTTACTGATCGGCAGTTTATCAAATGCCATTTTTTCCAATTTGCGTCGCCGCTCCTTCATTTCAAGATCGCTACTCGTAAATTGGTTTGCCAGTGCGCCTCCCGCTTTTCCTTTTTTAGCCTTAAGTGAATCCTTGCTCCATTCGTCTTTCCATCCTTTCCTATAGTAGGAATCTTTACTGGCGGCGCGCTTCTTTGAATACCTATAGTAAAATAAGCCTCCCAGAGAAAGCACCAGAACAAATAGTATTAGATACCACCAAGTAAAGTCTTCCTGAACTGCCCCAGCGTCAACCGTGCCCTGCGAGCGAACCGTCGGCATCTGTGCTAAGACATTTATAATGCTGAGAAGCGTTGCGAGCACGGTGCCGAAAAATTTGTCTTTTAAAGAATTCATTTGTTTTTTCATTATAAATATCCAAATAGCATCTCGACGAAATGGTAAGAGATGAAATTACGCGGGAAGAAATGTTTTAGAGCTTTTTTTGAGGACGTAAATTACCCGTGAGGACTTTGGAGGATTACTCCAACGACCATTATGCAACTTTTCGACAGAAATGTGAAGCAAAAAGTTTATAAATTCTTATACTTTGTTTAATTGATAAAAATAGCTCGCCCCAAACACTTATAGCTTTACCTGCAATCGATTTAATATTATGTTTATATCCTCGCAGAAATTTGAATTGGTTTTTAAAACAGAAATATGAGTTTTGGAACAGTATCTGAAACAGACATAGCTGAACATGAGTGTATCCATCGAGGCAAGGTTAGGGACGTCTATGAAATTGATGACCAGCGCCTGCTCCTTGTGGCGACGGATAGAATCTCCGCTTTTGACTGCGTTATGCCGAACCAAGTTCCTAGAAAAGGCGAGGTACTGACAAATATTTCGGCCTTTTGGTTTGGCAAACTTGGCAGCATAACTCCGAATCATTTAATCAGCGTAAACTTTGATGAAATGCCAGAGAGTGTGAAAAAGCACCCGCAGCTTAAGCGCAGATCATCTTTAGTAACGAAAACAGAAGTTTTTCCGGTTGAATGTGTCGTACGGGGGTATTTGGAAGGATCGGGATGGAAGGATTATCAAGCCACCGGCGAAATTTGCGGGCATAAACTTCCAATTGGTTTAAGGCAGGGCGAAAGACTACCCAAACCGATTTTCACCCCGGCGACCAAGGTAGCGAGCGGACATGACGAAAATATTGATGAAAAAAGGTTTACTGAAATAGTCGGTGATAAAGCTGCAACCGAGCTAAAAACACGAACGCTTGAGATCTACAAAACAGCGAGCGAATATGCACTTTCGCGAGGAATTATTATCGCCGACACAAAACTCGAATTTGGACGTGATAATGCCGGGAATATATTATTGGTCGATGAAGTTTTAACGCCCGATTCATCGCGTTTTTGGTCGACCGAACATTTCGAACCCGGAAAATCTCAAGCGTCGTTTGATAAACAATTTGTAAGAGAATATTTAGAAACGCTTGATTGGAATAAGCAGCCGCCAGCGCCTGCATTGCCTCCAGAAATTGTCAAAGCTACAACCTCTCGCTATTTAGAGGCTTATGAACTGTTAACAGGAAATGCCTTATAAATCTCTATGAAACTGCGGAAAGAAATGGAAGCTTTGATCGAGCAAATGCTCGACGGACAAATTTTGCTGGGCGAGGCGATTTTTGAGTTTGAAAAACTTTATATTGAAACTTGCCTCGAACGCAATAAACAGCATATTTCAAATTCCGCGGAGGTCTTGGGAATTCACCGAAACACACTTTCCAAGCGCATTGCCTCGTACAATAATAAGCCGCTAAAAAGCATGGCAAAGCGTCCGCGATAATGTATCGCGCAAAGGACGTAGCTTGCGACTCCGGACCGGTATTTACTATTCCTTTATAATATTTCCACTTCGTCGCCGACTTTTATCCTTTCCCCAAAATTCTCAGCCACCAGATTTTGCCCGAATAAAACATCGTTCTTCCCTAGCCCAAAACGCTCAAATCCATCGGGAAAAACATCCGACGATTTACGGTACGATGCCAGTGTTTTCAATGGCTCTTTGGGATTAGGAACTCCTGTTTCCTGATCAATAGTCGTAATGACACACCTCACACAAGGCTTTGTCGCCCGAAAAATTGTCTGCCCAATACGAATTTTTTCCCACTTGTCTTCCACAAATGCCTCACATCCAGAAATCACGAGATTCGGGCGGAAGCGATTCATCGGTATTTTCTTCTCCATCCTGGAATTCAGATCGGCGAGAGAATTTTCTCCAATAACCAAAAGCGGATAGCCGTCTGCAAAACTCACAATATCGTTGCCGTGATCAAACCGCTGGTTAATGCTTCGGCGGGTCGTTTCAGGCATTCTAACCAACCTGAGATCTGTATTAGCTAGCTCACTAAACCACTGGTTGGTTATTTCATCAGCAACAATGGCTTCACAATAACTATCCCAAACTCTGACGGTAATTTTCCCGGTTCCATCAAAATCGGCCGCTATCGAATGATTGTTTCCGGCATTCGTGGATAGTTGAAGTGTTAATCTATCAAATATCGCGGAAATGGTTGTAAGAACAGGTAGTTCCCTTTGCGTAACGAGGTCGTTTTTTCGATCGATTACCATAAATCTTCGATCATTTTTCAGACCTCTATCTTCGACCAATGAGGTTTCGGTCGAAAAGCCTTTTAGGGATTTAACGGGATAAATGTTTATCTCTGAGATCTTCATAAGCGAAATCTTACAGTGCTCGTATCAGATAATTGTAGTCGATTGAATTTAACACTTGAAACTTTGTGAAATTTTTCTTATACTAGCACTCATACACATAGAGTGCTAAGAACGCGATTCAGCGAACTGTTGCGCTCACATTTTATATCAAATTTTGAAAGGAGTAACTAACAAAATGGCTACAACGATTAAACCATTGCACGATCGAGTGATTGTTCGTCGCATTGAAGAAAATGAAACAACTTCGGGCGGAATCATTATTCCGGATTCGGCGAAAGAAAAACCGCAGGAAGGCGAAATCATCGCGGTTGGCGAAGGAAAATATAAAGAAGACGGTACGCGTCAAACACTCGACGTAAAAGAAGGCGACCGGGTTCTTTTCGGAAAATACAGCGGCTCCGAAATCACCCTTGACGGTGACGAGTTCTTGATGATGCGCGAAGATGAGATCTTGGGTGTTATCGAAAGAGCTGGCGCAAATGCGGGATAGTTGAGTGAGTTTATCAAGTTTGCAGGTTTCACAAAGTAGGTCCTGACTCCGCAAACTCTGAAAACTTCCCATCGACTTACAAATTTTTTACACAAGATTTATTTAGGAGATTAGAACAAATGGCAAAGCAAGTAGTACATGGCGAAGATTCGAGAGCGGCGATTTTACGCGGCGTAAATCAATTGGCAGATGCAGTAAAAGTTACGTTGGGTCCAAAGGGACGCAATGTTGTGATTGACAAGAAATTCGGTTCGCCGACCATAACAAAAGATGGTGTGACCGTAGCGAAAGAAATTGAATTGAAAGATTCATTGGAAAACATGGGCGCACAAATGGTTCGCGAAGTGGCTTCCAAGACCTCCGATGTCGCAGGTGACGGAACCACAACCGCAACCGTTTTGGCTCAAGCAATTTTCAAAGAAGGTGTGCGCACAGTAGCGGCGGGTGCAAACCCAATGGCTCTCAAACGCGGAATAGAAAAAGCGGTTATCAAATTGGTAGCTGAAATTGAACGAATTTCAGAACCCGTTTCCGGTGATTCGATTGCACAAGTCGGAACAGTTTCCGCGAACGGCGACAGCACTATCGGCGGAATCATTGCTCAGGCAATGGAGAAAGTAGGTAAAGACGGTGTTATCACGGTTGAAGAATCGCGCACAATGGATACGACTCTTGAAGTCGTAGAAGGTATGCAATTCGACCGCGGTTATCTCTCGCCTTACTTCGTAACGGATGCTGACCGAATGGAAGCTGTTCTCGAAGAACCGTATATCCTGATCAACGAAAAGAAGATCAGCAATATGAAGGACCTTCTACCGATTCTTGAGCAGGTTGCTAAACTTGGCAAACCTTTGATGATCATCGCAGAAGACGTTGACGGTGAAGCGCTCGCAACGCTCGTTGTAAACAAACTGCGCGGTACATTGAACGTCGCTGCTGTTAAAGCTCCGGGCTTTGGCGACCGTCGTAAAGCAATGCTCGAAGACATTGCTACATTGACTGGCGGTAAAGTTATCAGTGACGACCTTGGTATCAAACTCGAAAGCGTTACGCTTGACGATCTTGGAACCGCCAAGAAAATTACCATCGACAAAGACGACACAACGATCGTCGAAGGCGCTGGTGCCGGCGAAGTGATTCAAGGAAGGGTTAAAACAATTCGCAACCAAATTGAAGAAACCACATCGGATTACGATCGTGAAAAACTTCAAGAGCGTCTCGCTAAATTGGTTGGCGGTGTTGCAGTTATCATAGTTGGTGCTGCTACCGAAACCGAAATGAAAGAGTAGAAAGCTCGTGTTGAAGATGCAATGCACGCAACCCGTGCTGCTGTTGAAGAAGGAATCGTTCCCGGCGGCGGAGTCGCTTTGGTTCGCGCTTCGAAGGTGTTGGACAACTTTGATACCGAAAGTGAAGATTCTGATGAGCTGATCGGTGTTTCGATCGTTCGCAGAGCGCTTGAGGAACCGCTTCGACAAATCGCTAACAACGCCGGAAAAGAAGGCGCAGTTATTGTGGAAAATGTTCGCAGCAAAGATAGCGACACCTATGGATTCAACGCCGCAACGGAAAAATTCGAAGACCTCGTTGCAGCCGGTGTTATCGATCCTGCTAAAGTTACAAGAACAGCTCTTCAAAATGCTGCTTCAATTGCAGGCTTGATGCTTACAACGGAAGCTATGATCGCTGACGCTGACGACGAAGATGGCGGCGGAATGGGCGGTGGTATGCCAGGCGGAATGGGCGGAATGGGAATGGGAATGTAAACCATTTCGATTTTTCGAATAAGATCAGGCTTCGTTCGTTTGAACGGAGCCTTTTTCTTTTGCCGAATCCGCAATGCTGGCAATGTTTTTCGGATGAATCAAAATGACCTCGCCAAGACGAGGTCATTAACCCAAAACTACAAAAAAATATTAAGTGATAAATCTTACTAGTACGACCAAGAGCATCGCGCCAAGGATCGACATTATCCAACCAGCTGCATATTTTTCGCTACCCCAAATCGCTCGACCAATAAAAGTTCCGATAAATGCGCCGCCCATACCGATCAGGGCTGTGATCAGCCAACCGATAATTCCGGTCGCGATCGCTTCTTTGCCGGGAAGAAGTAATCTGGCAATCGCACCAATAAGTAATCCAACTAAAAGCTGCCCAAGAATATGAAACATAATTCTGCTCCTTGTTTGTTATTTCCGCTATTCTGCAACAAATCCGTGATTTTAACAAACTTTCTTTGAAATAAGCCAAATGGAAAAGACAGCCCCGGCTTCACAAAACGAGGCTGTCTACGTGTAACCGTCTGATCGAAAAGCGAAACGAGGTCCCGTTTTCGCTTGCGACAAACGGATATCTTCCCTTTCGGGAATTCGCTATCCTTTGAGGTCTGAGGCTCTCTTTACGAGCGTTAAAAACTCGCTTCGGTAGCCTTTCAAATCACTTCCCTTCGCAGAGTTTGCCAGCGTAAGGACGTTAGCGAAATTGGCACTCCCCTTGTATTTTGAATCGCGGAGCAGCAATCCAAACTGCGCAACAGACGCGGCAAACTTCAAATTATTCGAAGCGCTTTCAACTCCTTGATTACTATCCAAAACGCCGATCGAAAGGAGTTTGCTCTTCGATTCTTGTGGCTCTTTATAGCGAAGTTTGACGGTCATCAGTTCATCATTAAACCGCGTCTCGCTTGGTTTTACCTTTGCGTATTTGAGTTGGTCAACTCCAGGGTTTTCAACCTTCTGTCCAAATGGAATGACCTCATAGAGCGCGGTCACTGAAATTCCGGCTCCGATTTCCCCTGCGTCTTTTTTGTCATCGTTGAAATCTCGATCCGAAAGCATTCTGTTTTCGTATCCGATAAGGCGATACCCGGCAACTTTCGCGGGATTAAATTCAACCTGAATTTTTACATCTTTCGCAATTGTGTAGAGAGTTCCGGCAACCTGAGCGCCCAATGCTTTTCGCGCCTCTTCGTTAGAATCGATATAAGCATAATTTCCGTTGCCTTTATTTGAAAGTTTCTCCATCATCGAATCATTCAGATTTCCGCTTCCAAAACCGAAAACCGAGAGGAATATGTTGCTCTTTCGTTTTTCTTCGATCAATTCGACGAGTTCGTCGTCGCCGGATAAACCGACGTTAAAATCTCCGTCCGTCGCAAGGATCACCCGGTTATTGCCATTTGAAATAAAATTCTCTTTCGCTACCTTGTAGGCGAGCTGTATCCCCTCGCCGCCGTTGGTAGAACCGCCGGATTCGAGTCGATTGAGCGCCGTAAGAATTGCATTTTTATTGCTAACGCTCGTTGAGGGCAAAACCAATCCGCTTGCGCCGGCATAAGCAACGATCGCTATCCTGTCTTTTGGCGTGAGCTGATTGATGAGCATTCGCAAAGAGTTTTTGAGCAAACCGAGCTCTTCCGTCATCGAGCCGGAAACATCGAGCAGAAATACAAGATTCGAAGGCGGAACATTATCGAGCGAAACATTTTTTCCCTGAAGACCGATCTGAACGATCTTGTGTTTTGCGTTCCAGGGTGTTCTTGCTACTTCCGTTTTAACCGAAAAAGGTACTCCGCCGATTGGTTGCGGGTAGTCGTATTCAAAATAATTTATTAGTTCTTCGATTCGAACAGCATCTTTCGGAGGCAAAGTTCCATGATTGATAAACCTTCGCATATTTGCATATGAAGCCGTATCTACGTCAATTGAAAATGTTGAGAGTGGTGCACGAGATGTTTCGAGAAACGGATTTTCCG
>JBGTGX010000087.1:0-15086 GCA_041746475.1 Pyrinomonadaceae bacterium
TTTCGATATTATCTATCTTATTGGTCAGTCTGTGTTTCGCCATTTCTATTTTTGCGCAGGGAACTACATCCCGATTTACCGGGACAGTCACCGATGGATCGGGAGCAGCTGTTCCAGGGGCAAAGGTTACACTTACCAATGAGGCAAACAGAACATCTTTGACGACAACGACCGGGAGCGGCGGCAACTACACGTTCAATCTAATTCAGGCCGGAATATATACGGTTACCGTAGAAAAGGAAGGCTTCAAAAAGACAGTCTCTAAAAATAATGCGGCATATGTAAACTTGCCATCTACGGTAAATTTCACATTGCAAATCGGAGACGTTTCAGCGGTGGTCAACGTTGAAAATACAGCTGAATTAGTTGAAACCAGTACCTCCGGAAATCTTGGGACCACAATCGAGCAAAAAACAATCGAGGCGGTTCCTATTGTTGGTCTCCGCGGCCGAAATCCCTTGGATCTGGTCGATTTTCAACCGGGCGTCAATGTAGGTTCAAACACCGGCGGGGGTGTTCATGTTCATGGTTCACGTGATCGTGCTTTTAACTTTACTCTCGATGGTATCGACATAAACGAATCCAGTGCTGGGGGGTCAAACTTTACTCCACTTCGTCCAAATCCGGATTCGATTCAAGAATTTCAAATCGTCACTAGCAATTTTACTGCCGAGCTTGGAAGAAGTTCAGGGGCTCAAGTTACCTTCGTGACGCGGAGTGGAACTAATGATTTTCACGGAAATCTTTTCGAGTATTATCAAACTCCCGGATTCAACGCGAATGAATTTGAAAACAATTTGCTCGGCGTCGAAAGACCTAAGTTTATTCAGCATATCTTTGGAGGCAGCGTCGGCGGACCGATCGTCAATCCAGGCTTTGGTGAGGGAACAGAATTCTTCAAACCGCTTAAAGATAGGGCCTTTTTCTTCGTTAATTTGCAGATGCTTCGCGCGACCGAACAGCGATTGGTACGGGGAACGGTTTATACTCCGGAGGCACGCGCCGGCCAATTTCGATATGTGCGGGGCGGTGTAAACAACCCGGCAGGTACGACTAATCCGAGCGTCAACACCAGCGGTGCACCAACCCTTCCCGTATGCGCAAACGCCGCCGCCACTAATTGTATTGCAACTTACAACGTTGCCGGTAATCCTTCCGGAATAGGTCCGGATACGGCACTTTTATCGGTAATTAATTCGATGCCGGCGCCTAATGATTACAGTTCCGGAGACGGGTTGAACATTGCGGGATTTAATTTTCTCACCGGACAGCGAGAAGAGCAGTGGGATTTTGTAACGCGAATTGATTATAAAATTAGTGATAATAATGCGATCTATGGTCGATTTGCACAGGGACGGCAGCAATCTTTTGGCGACTCGGTCAATGGAGGTGGCGCTAGATTTCCGGGAACGCCTATCGTTGTCGTTACCGATCGAAAACCGATAAATTTCGCGCTTAATCATCGTTATTCGACCGGAAAATCCACAAACGAAGCAATTTTTGGATACAGCAAATTCACATTCGATTTTATTAATCCGAATGCTGATCCATTTTTTAACTTTGAGTTCAACCTTGTAACCACTCCAAACGACAACGTTAGCGGCGATTCCAGAGGTGTGAGAACTCTGCAATTTGTGGATAACTACACCTATTCAATGGGTAATCACCTATTTAAAACCGGGATAAATTTCCGATTTGGTCAACACAAAGATGACCGCTCCTCCGTCGCAGGATCTAAGATCGAGGGTAGGGTTGATTTCAGTTCCTCAAGGAATAATAATTTTACCGCATTTGGACTTCCGACCACCGGAATTAATTCTGACGATGCAATCCGTTTAAGAAGCCAGATCAACGATTTTTTGGGTCGTGTCGGGAATTATGATCAAGCATTTGTCGCTACTTCTGACGGCGGTTCGTTTGCGCCTCCCGGTACACGTTGGAATTTCCAGCACAATTATCGAGAATTTGATATGTACTTCCAGGATTCATGGAGAATTACCAAGAACTTATTGCTCGATTTAGGGCTTCGGTACGAAATTAAACTTTCTCCTACATCGACGGGACTTCCAATCCTTGCCCCTAATTCATTGTTGGCAGCCGACGGGACGCCATCAAATACGGTGCGATGGACGGAAGGGAAGTTGTTCGATAACGATTACAATAATTTTAGCCCTTCGCTTGGGTTTGCCTGGGATCCGTTCGGTGATGGCAAAACATCAATTCGGGCCAATTTCAGGAAGTCGTATGACCGATTGAACTCACAGGTAAATGGTGCTCAGCTTTTCCAAAGTGCGCCAGGAAACAACGTTGGCGCTTCGAATATTGTGTTTGGACAAGGCGGAGGTTTGTTGAGATCCGGTTTACCGGTTTTGACTTTAACCGCTTCGCCCGATGCTTTGCGTCAGCCGGCTGCGCTTGGAACGGTAACACAAACCGTATTTGATCCTCGCAGCCAATATCCGGAAGTTTATCAGTGGTCGGCAAGCGTACAACGCGAACTTTTCTGGGGGGTTATGGCTCAGGTCAATTATATCAATACGAAAGGAAGGCACTTATTCGGTGCTTACAATGGTAATCAGGTTGATATTAGAGCTAAGCCGTCGGGTTTTAGCGATTTCCTAACGGAATTCAATGCGATTCGCGGGAATTCCGCCTACAACAGTGCCCTAATAAACGCCCTTTACACAGGGAGTGCGGCAAATAACACCGGAACCGCGACGTTTCGATCTACAAACGCGACGAATATTTCCAACGGGAATGTTTCATCGGCCGGGTTATCGATTTCTCAACGCACACAGGGTGGACAACAAATGATTGCGGCAAATGGTTTTAGCCCATTCTTATTTATTCCCTACCCACAATTTGGAACCCTCAGAATTTTGGACACAAACCAATATTCTAATTATCAAGCCGTCGAGGTAATATTAAAGCGTCGAATTTCGAATGGGTTGGGAGTTGAAGGCAGCTACACTTGGTCGAAATCGAAAGATAATGGATCTTTTGATCCGACGTTTACGGTTATTGGCAACAGTACCTCCCAATCCGGAAGTAGTGCGGCATTTGATATCAATAATCGCGATTTAAACTATGCATGGTCAGATTTTGACCGGCGGCACATTTTCAACTTTACCTATATTTGGGAGCTCCCGATCGGGCGCGGACGGAAATGGGCCTCGGATATTTCGAGACCGCTTGATTGGGTTATTGGAGGCTGGCAGCTTGCGGGATTGACTAATTATTCCAGCGGTCGCCCGTTCACTGTCTACTCGGGTAGGTTCACGTTCACGAATACCGTACAGACTCCGGCGAATTGCAGCGGATGTCCGCGTGATCTTGGAGGAGTTGTTGAAGAAAGCGGCACAAGCTTTATGTTCGACGCATCTCAGCGTGCGTTGTTCTCTACACCGGCGCCGGGTGAATTTAGCGATGTCGGACGTAATTACTTTATCGGTAATCCTGATTTTCGTACGGATCTGTCGCTCTCGAAAAAATTCAGATTCACCGAGAGTATGAGTTTTGATATTCGACTTGATGCGAAGAACGCGTTTAACGCCGTAAACTACGGGTTACCGACAACGGTGCTGACTTCTTCGACATTTGGACGAATTCGAACATCGATCGATAGTAGTTCGAGACGTTTGCAGCTTTCTGGTAAATTTGTTTTTTAGTATTTCGAGAGAGCTTAGATTATACTTAGGAAGCGCGGTTTATCGATTGCGTTTCCTTTTTTTGTTTAAAAGATCTGAGACCGAAAAACACGGCACGTAGAATTATCCTAATAAGCGTCTGTGATCCCAGAACGCTTCAGTTTGCTGCGAAGTTTTACTGGTAATTTGGAATGTATTTTGTTTTTTGCCCTTTCCGTATTTGCGGTGCGGGCTTTTTTGATCTATGAATACTTGAGATATGAAACTATGCACGTTGCTACGAAATGCAAACCTTATTTTACCGGATCGCAATATTGTCACCGGCATTTTGATCGAGGACGGTAACGTTTCTAAAATTACCCAAGATCGAATTGACGCCGATGAGGTTATCGATTTGGATGGTGCAACCTTGTACCCGGGTTTTATTGATATACATAACCATGGGGCGATTGGTATTGATGTAAATGAGGCATCGGCTGAAGATCTTGCGGAGGTTTCTATTTTTCTAGCTTCAAAAGGTGTAACCGCCTGGGTTCCAACCCTCGTCCCGGATGAGGACGAAAATTATCGAGACGCTATTAGATCAATAGATGAAGCGATGGAAAGGCAAAATCGGTCACCGCAGGCGCAGATCTTAGGAGTTCATTATGAGGGCATATTTGCAAACGAAAATATGTGCGGTGCGCTCAGACCGAAGTTTTTTAAGGCGTTTCGCAACCGGAATGAGGTTTTGCAATTGCCTCGGCTGAAAAATGGGATTCATATTACTACTCTCGCTCCGGAAGTTGAACACGGTATTGACTTGATCAGAGAATTGGTTCGCAGTGATTGGACCGTTTTGATCGGACACACGAAAGCGAATTTTGAAAAGCTTGATAAGGCATTCGATGCCGGTGCAAAACATCTCACTCATTTTTTTAACGCGATGTCGGGAATACATCATCGCGGTCTGGGTGTCGCCGGCTGGGGATTGACGAATGACGAAGTCACATTTGACATCATTGCCGATGGAATCCACGTCGATCCACAGATGCTGAAGTTTGCGGCGGAAATAAAAGCGCCGGAAAAAGTCTCTCTTATTTCGGATTCTGTTTTGCCGACCGGTTTAGGCGATGGCGAGTACGAAGTTTGGGGCGAAAAGATATCGGTTCTTAACGGCAAAACTCAAAACGAACGCGGCTCAATTGCCGGAAGCGTGATAACGATCCTTGATGCCGTGAAAATGATGCGGTACCTTGGTTTTTCGGAGACGGACGTCGGTAAAATGGCGTCGTTGAATCCGGCAAAACTGATTGGAATGGAGAAAACACACGGTTCAATAGAGGTTGGAAAACGCGCCGATCTAGTTGTTTTGGATGACAATAGCGAAATCGTAAGTACATTTATCAATGGTGAAAACGTTTGCTGAAAAGTTTAGAGTCCAAGCTTTTGCTTGTCTCCGGTTGCCGAAGCCATCTCGGGCTCAAAACCCGATCGATTCTCACAACATTCAATTCGCTGGCAAGATCTTCTTGTGCTTTCTTGTCACCAAAAAGACTCCGGCAAAAATTAGAGCCATCGCCAGAAAAATTCGAGGATTCCATTTTTCTCCTAAAATCGTTATTGCCAAAAACGTTCCGATCAGAGGCTGCAAATATACGTAAACCGCCACAATGGATGGCTCGACCCGTGCCAGTGCCCATGTGTTCCAATAATAGGCGAGTATCGTTGGAAAAATTACCACGGCGGCGAGAGCTACCCAAGATTGCCCGCTGACCGCTGCTAAATCAACGCTTTGAAGCGATATTAATCCTACGGGGACATTTATTATCGAGCCAAATATGAACAACCAGGCAATTGATTTAAGTGACCCGTATTTTGTTATCAGTTTTTTTGAGATCGCCAAATATATGGCGTAGGAAAGGCTGTTTAACAGTACAAGAATATCTCCTTGAGTTGTCGAAGACGAAAAGCTGGCTTTCGTTGGGTCAATCAAATAAACGACGCCGCATCCCGCCAAAACGATGCCGAAGATCTTTTTCCAGGTAAGGGAATCATTTCCTACAAAGGAGCTGACAACGATCGCAAAAACCGGGATCAAAACTGCGAGCAGAGAAGTATTTGTTGCGGTCGTTAAAGAAAGTCCATGAAAAAATAGGAGTTGATTTAGTATTATTCCGAAAAGGGCAAAGAGCGCGAAATATAGATAATGCGATCGCTTTTCTAACCACAGACTTCCTCGAAATCTTTGCAGAACGTAAAAAGCGATTGCCCCACATCCGACGCGAAATCCGACGATCGCAAAACTCGGAAACGCTTCGAGAGCAAACTTACCAAGAATCGGTGCCGAGCCAAACATGAGTTGGACAGCAAATAGTGCGACATGTGGTGAGTAACTGGTTTTATTTTCTTCTAATTCCAAAATCAAATTAACCGCAGACAGATTGGATTCGAACGAAAAAATGTCGAAATCCGCATTTATCTGCGGTCTTGCCTTGTCTTATCGTTGAGGATCAAATTAGCATTATCGCGGGATTTTCAAGCATTGCTTTGAACGTCTGCAAGAATTCCGCACCCGTCGCGCCATCTACGACACGGTGGTCGCAAGACATCGTAACGCTCATAATATTACGCGTCGTGATCTGTCCATCTCTAACGACCGGAGTCGGAGTCGCGCGCCCGACGGCAAGGATCGCGGCCTCCGGCGGGTTAATGATTGCAGTAAACTCTTTGATTCCAAGCATTCCCAGATTTGATATTGAGAATGTCGCGCCGGTATATTCCTCGGGTTGAAGTTTTTTATCTTTCGCGCGTCCGGCTAATTCTTTTATCTCACTAGAAATTTGAGCAAAGCCTTTTTTATTTGCACCGCGCACGATCGGTGTGATCAATCCCTCATCGATCGCTACCGCCACTCCTATATCCGCATCTTCGTAAAACCGGATCTTGCTGTCCTGATACGAGGCATTTACGAATGGATGCTTCATCAGAGACATTGCAGCGATCTTAACGATGATATCGTTTACGCTTATTTTATCGGGCGCAATTTGTTCGTTGACCGCCGCGCGAAGTCCTAGCGAATTGTCCATTTCAATATCAACAGTAAGATAAAATGTCGGGATCGGACCGATCGATTCAGCCAAACGCTTCGCAATTGTTCTACGTATTGGTGATGTATTTTCATCGCGGTAGCCAGATGCTCCGGCTACTTCTACCGTTTGCATAAACGATCCGGCTTGAGCTCCGCGCCCAGCGAGAACTTTTTCGATGTCGCGTTTGATTATCCGGCCGTTTGGCCCCGAGCCGGCAACGGATTGCAAGTTAATGTTGTTTTCCGACGCCATTTTGGAGGCAATCGGTGAAACGAGAAGACGGCCATTTGAAGATTGCGATGCGGTTTTTGGTTTTTGGTCGGTGGTTTTAGAAGACGTTTCACTTTTTGTGTCTTCCGTTTTTGTTTCTTTATCTTGAGATTTTGACTCGTCTTTCTCTTCTTTGTCTTTTTTTTCCTCTTTCCTTTTAGAAGAAGCGCCGTTTGAAGAACCTTCCTTTTCTATTTCCTTTAGAAGTTCCGAAAAATCTTCGCCTTCTTCACCGATAATGCCGATGCTCTGACCCAGTTTCGCATTCTCGCCCGCCGGAACAAGAATCTTCAAAAGCGTTCCCGGTTCAAGCGAAGTCATTTCCATCGTCGCTTTGTCGGTATCGACTTCGGCGATCGTTTCATTTGCTTCGATAGCATCGCCTTCTTCTTTGACCCAACTCGAAATTTGTCCTTCTTCCATCGTCGGAGAAAGTTTGGGCATTAAAATTTTATTAGCCATATGATTAGTAAGTTGTAATAGGTAATAGGCAATTGGTTCGGCAAAAATCGATTGCCAATAACTAATTACCAATCACCGTTTTCCTATAAATAACAAACTTCTTTCACCGCTGCGACGATCTTCGGAACATCCGGCAAAGCCAATTCTTCCAAATTTTTCGCGTAAGGCATCGGTGCTTCAGCGGTTGAAATTCGCATTATCGGCGCGTCGAGATAATCAAATGCTCGTTCCATTACCTGATGCGAAATTTCCGCACCAACCGATGCAAACGAATGCGATTCTTCAGCGATTACGAGCCGATTTGTCTTTTTCACCGATTCGACGATCGTATCAATATCAAGTGGTTTGATCGTTCGCGGATCAATTACTTCAACCGAAACATCGAATTCTTTTTGCATTTGTTCGGCGGCTTGATACGCAAGCGGAACGGTCATTGAGCGCGCAACAATTGTGCAGTCAGTTCCTTCGCGTTTGATATCGGCAACTCCGAGCGGAATAGTAAAATCATCATCTTCGGGAACTTCGCCTTTTAAGCCGTACATTCTCTCCTGTTCTAAAAACATCACCGGATTATTATCACGAATGGCAGATTTCAATAATCCTTTTGCATCCGCCGCGGTCGAAGGCATCACAACCTTCAAGCCGGGGAAGTATGCATAAAAAGCTTCAAATGCCTGCGAATGTTGAGATGAAACTTGGTAAGCCGAACCATTCGGACCGCGAAAGACTATTGGAACATTAAATTGTCCACCGGACATATAAAACATTTTAGCGGCGTGATTGATGATCTGATCGGATGCGAGAACCGAAAAGTTCATCGTCATAAATTCAATGATCGGACGCAAACCTGCCATAGCAGCACCGATTCCAACCGCGGCAAATCCAAGTTCGGTGATTGGTGTATCGATCACGCGTTTATCGCCAAACTCTTTCCAGAGTCCGCGGGTGACTTTATAAGCGCCGTCATATTCCGCGACCTCTTCGCCCATGATAAAGACGTTTTCGTCCCGGATTAATTCTTCTTTTAGTGCTTCATTCAACGCATCTCTGATCGTTAGTTCTGCCATAAGTTTAGTTAGCGGTAAGCAGTGAGCTGTCAGCAGGAGTTACCTCTGATTTACACTCCTTTTCAAACCGTACGTTACCGCGAGACATTCATCTAATAATTTTTGCGCTTCATCGTGATCTTACACGTCCAAATAGTTTATCCTATAAGCTATTTCAACCTGGGTATTCAACTCATTAAGCGACCCAAGAGCAATACCTAAGAAATTTACAAACTGTTGTTTAGACCGATTAGCTGCTCCTTCCGCGATATTCGAGGGTGCCGATATTGCCGCTCGGCGCATTTGAGAAACTAATCCATAAGTTTCTTGTTTCGGAAAATTCTCCGTAATTCTATAGATTAAAACAACTAAATCCATGGTTTTTTGCCATGCGATTAGCTTTTTGTGAGGTTTCATAACATATTCTCTAAATTATTATGCAACAACCAATCGCTACACAGAAAGACTGCTCACAGCTTACGGCTAACCGCTCACGTTTTTAAGCATAAACATCGGTAAACAATTCCGATTCATCCGGTAATGGACTATTCTCCGCAAAATCAACAGCGTCCTGTGTCTTTGCTTTCGCTTCTTCATTTATCTTTTCAAAATCTTTATCTGTGAAAACCTTTGCAGCCTTCAATGAATCCTGGAAAAGTGCTATCGGATCGCGTTCTTGATATTTTTTGATTTCTTCGGTGGTTCGGTATTTTCCCGGATCACTCATCGAGTGTCCCATAAAACGATAAACACGGATCTCAAGAAGAGTCGGTTTTGATTCTTCCCGGGCGAGTTTGATGGCTCGTTCTGTTGCGGAGCGTACTTCCATGACATCCATTCCATCGACAAATTCGCCTGTCATTCCGTATCCTTCGGCCTTTTTTGCAACACTCGAGATCGACATAGCCCGCGATTGCGAAGTTCCCATTCCGTACTTGTTATTTTCACATATGAAAATCACCGGAAGGTCCCAAAGTTCCGCCATGTTAAGGGATTCGTGAAAAATCCCTTGATTTACCGCGGCCTCACCAAAATAGCAAATCGTTACACCGCCTGTTTCTTTATATTTCTGGGCAAACGCCATCCCGGTTGCGATCCCGATCTGCCCACCGACAATCCCATGCCCGCCAAAGAAATTTTTCTCTTTAGAAAACATGTGCATAGAACCGCCTTTGCCGCCTACGCTTCCACCGGCGCGACCGTATAGCTCCGCTAAAACGGTTTCGGGTGAAATCCCCTGCACCATCGCTTGTACGTGGTCTCGGTAGGAGCCGATCACAAAATCGCGATCTTCTAGCTGCGTTTGAACACCAACCGCAATCGCTTCCTGTCCGATATAGAGGTGACAAAACCCGCCTATTTTGCCGATTCTATAAACTTCCGCACATTTTTGTTCGAAAACTCTTCCAAGTACCATCTGATAAAGCATGTTGCGAAGCAGATCCTTATCGAGCTTTTTGATAGCGGCAATCTGGGATTTTCGGCGTTTTTGGTATTCGGACTTCGCCTCCTCAACGTCAACGATATCCGTTACTTCGGTTTCATTTCCCGAACCGTTTTTCGATTCAGCTTTAGATTTTGTTGGGGAACTCTTTTTCTTGGTCGTCGTTTTAGCCAAATTAGTCTCCTGGTCACTCTTGGAATAAAAGTATAAGCGACTTTCTTAATATAAACAGAATGTTTTGTTCAAACGTAAATTATAAATGACACGGGGCATTAAGTGCAAAATGAAAACGTTTTTGGCTAACTGCGACCGCCATTAAATGTTAAGATTTTATTGTGAATATGATTCAAATTCGAATATGCAGAGTTTTCCTTCTGGCGTTTGTTCTATTTTTCGTATCTTCCATCAGCCTTTCCGCACAAAACCCTACAAAATGGAAACTTGTTTCGGATTCCGAAAGCAAAGAATTAAAAACCGGCGACAAATTTAAGGCAAAACTGCTCGCGGAAATCGAACCTGGTTGGCATTTATATTCTTTGAAACAGCCGGACGGCGGACCAATTGCGACCACAATTAAACTTCCTGAAGAAGGAAATTTTGTCATTACCGGCGACATTACGACGCCCAAGCCGATCACAGAATTTGATCCGAATTTCGAGATCGAAACGAGTTATTTCAAGGACACGGGCGAATTCAGCATTCCGCTCGAGGCAAAAAAAGACGCACGCGGAAAAGATTTGGCAGTAGATGTTCGTTTCCAGCTCTGTGACGATAGGCTCTGTCTACCGCCAAAAACCGTGCGTGTAACCTTTGATGGGTTTGAAGATGTGAAGAAAACTTTTGCGGGATCTACAAATAAGGGGTCGGGATCAAATGATTCGATTATAAACTTTGGTCAGGATACGGAAAATCAACCGATCTGGTCATTCATTTGGCTCGCGATTTCTCTCGGTGCACTTTCGCTTCTAACACCCTGCGTGTTTCCGATGATTCCGATCACGGTTTCTTATTTCACAAAGAATTCGGCAGGAAGCCGTTCAAAATCGGTTCGTTTGGCGCTCGTTTATTCGATAGGAATTATTGCCACATTTACTCTTCTCGGAATGCTTCTGGCGTTTTTCGTTGGCGCTGCAGGTATAAATCTTTTTGCTGCAAATCCCTGGGTAAATATCTTGATCGCGGGAATTTTCCTTTTCTTTGCATTCAATCTTTTTGGATTTTACGAGATCGGGATTCCGAATAGCGTCTTAACAAAACTCGATCAAATTACGCGTACCAAAGAAGGCGAGGGAAGTGCGTATTTGGGTGCGTTGCTGATGGGGTTGACCTTTACGATCACCTCATTTACGTGTACTTCGCCCTTTGTCGGAACAATCTTGGTTTCAACTTCTCAGGGCGAATGGCAGATGCCGCTTCTTGGAATGCTGGCATTTTCGACCGTTTTCGCGCTTCCATTTTTCGTACTTGCGCTGGCACCGCAATTGGTCTCACAGCTCCCGAAATCCGGCGGTTGGCTTAATTCTGTCAAGGTTGTGATGGGCTTTCTCGAAGTGGCGGCGGCGATGAAATTCTTATCGAACGTTGATTTGGTTTGGACTTCAATGTTTAAACAATCCGCTGAAGCGGTCAATTTTGGAACAATATTTTCACGTGAAGTGGTTCTAATTGTTTGGGTTTTAGTTGCGATCGCAATCGCCTTATATGTCTTGGGTGCTTTTAAGTTCAAACTCGATTCTCCCGTCAAGAAGAAAACACCGGTTCGCATTCTCGTATCAGTCGGATTTATCGCGCTGGCGGTTTATATGGTCACGGGAATTCTTGGAAGAAAGCTTGGCGAACTCGAGTCTTTCCTACCGCCAAAAAATGCAGAATCCTCGCTTAATATTTTAGGGAATAAGGAAGCCGAGCTGGATTGGATAAAAAATGATCTCGAAAAAGCACTCCTAAAAGCAAAGGTTGAAAACAAAAAAGTTTTTGTTGATTTCACGGGTTACACGTGCACAAACTGCCGTTGGATGGAAGCAAACATGTTCACGCTTCCGGAAGTACGAGCCGAGATGGAAAAGTATGTTCTTGTAAGCTTATATACCGACGGCGAAGGTGAGATTTACTATGGACAGCAGCAATTTCAGGAAAAAACCTTTAAAACGGTCGCGCTTCCGTTCTACGCCATTTTCGATTCAAATGGAAAGCCTATTTCGACCTTTCCGGGATTAACAAGGAATCCTAAGGAGTTCGTTGACTTTCTAACGAAATCGGCAAGATAATTAGCCACAAAGCACACAGAGATTCGGAGGTAAATTGCTTTTCGGAATATCGGGGATTTCTTTTGTTTTGCTCAACCTAAGTTTTTGGAAACTTTTATTTGATCTCACATGAAAGATTTTCTAAGTCAAAAGGTCATTGGTGCAGCGATCGAAGTTCACCGAACCCTTGGAAGAGTAGTGCTCGAATCAATCTATGAGGAAGCACTATGCCGAGAATTGGAGCTTTGCGAAACCGATCATGCCAGACAGGTAGAAATAGATATTATTTATAAAGGCAAATCGATCAAGGGACAGAGAATCGATCTCCTAGTTGAAAATGAGGTGGTTGTTGAAATAAAATCACTTGTAAAGGTTCCCGAATTTGCGGTGCCTCAGGTACTTTCATATTTGAAAGGAACTGACTTGAAGAGAGGACTAATTATTAATTTTGGGGAGCGAAAGTTAGGCGACGGAATAAAGCGTATTTCTCACTAGCTCGGTGTTCTCTGTGGCTAAATAAACATGAAAACTGTAAGCATCCAGAATTTGATCGAAGGTCTTTGCGAAATTCCAGATAACGAATTTCATTGTGATCCCGTTTATCAATATTTAATCGATAATCCTGTAAATACCGATTCCATCGAGTCGTATTTTCATTGGAGCGGGAAATTCTATACTCGGAATCTGATTTACAAAGACGAGCGATTTGAACTGATGGCAATTTGCTGGGATAAGGGCCAGGTGTCGCGAATTCACAATCATGCTGATCAAATGTGCTGGATGACTGTGCCGATCGGAAAACTCCGCGGGCAAAATTTCCGTGTCGTGGATATTGTCGAGTCACAAGGCTATTGCAAGCTGGAAAAAACCGATACATTTGATCTTGCGGAGTGCCTCGCCGCGAAGGTCGAACTCGAACAACCTATTCACCAAATCCTAAATCTTGCCGAATTTGACGAACGGGCCGTAAGCATCCACATTTACTCAAAACCCTTTGAAACTTGCCTCGCCTACTGTAACGAATCCGATCGCTTTTCGGAAGTCGCCCTCAACTATGCCAGTATTGAGGGAAAATTGTGTGACGGAATAATTTTATAAAATGAATTTAGGCAGAAAATCGTGGCTATTGATATTTGCTTCGATTTCCCTAACTTACATTCTGTTGCGGTTATGGAATTTAACTTCTTCGTGCATCTGGTTTGACGAGATCTTCAGCGTTAATGCCGCCGAACATTCCTGGAATTCGCTTGCCTGGTTTGTAGCGCAGGATTTGATACACCCTCCTCTTTCTTATTTCTTGCTGAAAATTTGGATAGCGCTAGGCGGACAGTCGATTCTTTGGCTGAGGCTTTTCCCGGTGTTTTTTTCGACGCTCGCCCTTGTTCCGTTCTTCCTTTTATGCAAAAGATTAAAACTTGATAATCCTGCCATTGCTTTCGCGCTGACGTTTTTTGCCGTCAATGGTTCATTAATTAAATATGCGCAGGAAGTCAGAATGTATTCGCTTCTTCTTTTCTTTTCGCTGTTTTCGATGTGGTCTTTCAGGCGTTTTATCGACGGGGGAACTGGCGTTTGGCTTCTCACACTTGTAAATATCCTGCTCATTTATACCCACTATTTCGGCTGGCTGGTCATAGTGTCCCAAGTCTTTATTGTTATAATTTTTCACCGAAAGGATTTAAGAAAGTTTGCCGTAAGTTTTGGCGTGACCGTTCTGAGCTTTCTTCCGTGGCTATGGCTCTTGCTTAAAGCATTGCAGGTAAATTCGAATATCTCACAAAATCTTGGGTGGGCGGATCGTCCAGGAATTTTGGCGGTCGTTAAATTGATATTTAATCTGATCGAACCATTCTTTTTCCAAATGAGCAATGTCGATCCCGTCTCAGTGTGGGTAGTCAGCATACCGTTTCTCATCGTAATTGCTTCAGCAGCCGTCTATTTTTTGTATTCCTTTCGTAATAAAGAAAGTGAGAGAAGTGAATCTTTTTTCCTCGTTAGTTTTATCGCGATTCCGCTAGTTATTGCTTTTCTTGCTAGCTGGGTTATGCCGTATTCAGTATGGGGAACCCGACATTTGATAGTTGTTGTTGCTCCACTTGCGATACTTCTTGGAATGATTTTTGGTGGACTAAAACGGGGATCTTTTCGGGCGATAGCCGCCGCCATAGTTATGGCAATTTTGCTTTTGGGGTTTGGAATTAACGCAAGTCGCAAGAGTGAACCGCAAATATGGTGTGTTTGGGATGAGTTTGCCGGAGATCTTAAAAAGAAAGAACCCCGCGAGAAAACTGATCTCTATGTTTTTGAAGATCTGATCGCTTATCAATTTTGGTTCTCGCTTAGAAATGACCCGAACTTTGAGGTCGCAAAGATAGATGGGATTCCTGAAATTACAGAAGATACAGCATATTTTCTTCCACGTGATTTCGGAGACGTTAGGAAATTCGATGCGAATAAGATTTCCGAAAATCGATTTTTCCTTGCGTTTCGTGCTGATGAATTCGATTCCAAGAAACAGCCTCTGAGGTTTTTTATACTTAAAGGATACAGGGTCGGCGACCCAAAAAAAATACTTACTTCCGGGCAAAAAGCCTTTCTAGTATTGATGGAAAAAAGTAACTGACGCGGAAAAGTAGGCGGGTAAACTGAGGCTAAGATTCTACCTGGCTTTTCATAATGAAGTGAGTTTTCGTTTCCTCAATTAATTCGAAGCCAAGGCGCTCGTTTAAATTCCGCCCGGGATTTAACTTAAAAACCTTCAATTTAACCGGATGTTTTCATGTTTGTTTTAAGTTTACAATTATTTTCGAGCCGCTTCCTTTATTGAAGTCATCTTTTCATAGTTACCGAAAACTAATATTCATTTCGACTTTAGATCATTTTTAGTTTCCAACGCATGC
>JBGTGX010000088.1:0-39388 GCA_041746475.1 Pyrinomonadaceae bacterium
GCATAATCAAAAGCACAATACTTCCCGCCATCAATACGAGTATGCTGAAAAGACGTCCAAGATCGCTCGTGAAGGTTACATCTCCGAATCCGAGCGTACTCATGACTACTAATGTCCAATAAAATCCCGTAACCCATGAAAATTCGCGTCCTTCATAGAGCATTATGAAATGAAAAGTGATCGAGTAAACTACAATGGTAAAAGAAAGGAACAACAGGTATTTAACGAGCGCTCTAATATTTTGGCGCGTCTGATTTTGACTTAGAAAATAAGATACTTGTGTTGCTAGAAATTTCATCGTCTGAGATAATTTTGAAACTAGAAAAATTTAGTTAAGCTTTGGCACATACAATAATAACACCTGTAAAAATTACGAAATACGAATCTTAATCAAGAAAGCGATGCCATCATTTTACGAAGTAATGATCGAACGCAATTTCTCTTCGGCGCACCAACTGCGCGGGTATAAGGGAAAGTGTGAAAACCTTCACGGGCACAATTATAAGATCGAGATCTTTGCGCGTGGCGAGGAGTTGAATAACATCGGTCTGCTGATTGATTTCGGCGATCTTAAAAAAGCGGCCGACGAAATTGTGAAATATCTCGACCATCGAAACATCAATGAGCTTCCGCCGTTTGATGAAGAACTTAACCCTTCAGCCGAAAACCTCGCGGCTTACATTTGTGAATATGTGAACTCACGGGTCGAAGATGAGCGGGTAAAAGTTTACAAAGTGCGATGTTATGAAACGCCGACGAGTGTGGCTACTTACCAGATTGATTAGAACTTTCTACTTTTCTTTGTGAAATCTTCTGCTATGATAGTCGCAAAAGCAGCACAAAAAAAGGCTTAATGATTGTAGGAATTCCAAAGGAAACTGATTCTGGAGAGAAACGTGCGGCGGTCGTCCCCGCCGATGTCGCGAAGCTTGTTCGTTTGGGCGCAGATGTTAATGTCGAACAAGGACTTGGTACTAAAGCCGGTTTCGACGATCAAGAATATTCCGAAGCCGGAGCATCGCTATTGGAGAATCGCGAGGAACTGCTGAAAACTTCTGAAATTCTACTCCGGATCCGCAAACCCAACCGTGATGAAATTCCAAAGTTAAAGAAGGGCTCAATCCACGTAAGTTTTCTTGACCCATTCAACGAATCCGCACTTATTGAAGAATTCCGCGCAAACGACATCACTGCGATCAGTATGGAGATGATTCCGCGAACCACGCTCGCGCAGAAAATGGATGCGCTTAGTTCGCAGGCAAATCTCGCCGGATATGTGATGGTAATTCTCGCGTGCCAAAATCTTCCAAGCATTCTCCCGATGATGATGACACCCGCCGGAACGCTTAAACCCGCAACCGTTTTTGTGATCGGTGCAGGCGTTGCGGGTCTCCAGGCGATTGCGACAGCGAAGCGTTTGGGCGCAAAGGTTGTTGCTTTTGATACTCGGGCTGTGGTCGCGGAGCAGGTCCGATCTTTGGGTGCGAAGTTTTTGGAAATCGACCTTGGTGAAACTGCGCAGACAAAAGACGGTTACGCCGTTGAGTTATCGCCGCAACAAATTGAACTCCAAAAGCAAGGGCAGAAAAAACAGATCGCTGATTCGGATATTGTGATAACGACGGCTCAGGTTTTTGGTCGCAAGCCTCCGGTTATTGTCACAAAAGATATGGTTTCAGAAATGAAGACGGGAAGTGTGATCGTTGATATGGCTGCGGAAAGCGGGGGAAACGTTGAGGGATCAGTTGCCGGAGAAACGGTCGAAGTAGATGGTGTCAAAATTATTGGCGATGGAAACTGGACTAATTTCGTTGCGAAAGACGCGAGCGTAATGTATTCGGCGAATCTATACAACTTGATCGCTGACTTTTGGGACGAAGAAGAAAAGACATTAAAATTGGATTTTGAAAACGAAATCGTTGCGGGATGTGTTATCACAAGAGACGGTGAAATCGTAAACGAGACGATTAAGAATTTGAAACAATAGAGAGCATTTTTTAAGAAATCGGAAATTGAAACTATGGAAATTGTATTTTTGGCATTCATTCTTATTCTCGCGATTTTTCTCGGATTCGAGTTGATCAATAAAGTTCCTGCAACCCTACATACGCCCTTGATGTCGGGTTCAAACGCGATTTCCGGTATTACCCTTCTCGGTGCACTGACATCGGCGGGAGCCGGCGAATCGCAGCTCGCTACTATTTTGGGTACGTCAGCGGTCGCATTTGCGACGATAAACGTGATCGGGGGTTATCTCGTGACGGACAGAATGCTTGGTATGTTCAAAGCAAAGAAAACCGGTGCGGAGGCCGTAAAAAAATAGCGAAGACCTTTTTATTCAATGTCACCTTTGATCACAAACATTGTATACATTCTTTCGGCGATCCTGTTTATATACGGATTGAAGGAGCTTGGTTCGCCTGCCACCGCAAGGCGGGGCAATTTTGTTTCGGCGCTTGGAATGTTCATCGCCGTAATTGCCACGCTCCTGAGCAGGGGCATTATCGAATATCAGTGGATACTTTTGGGAATTGCGGTCGGTGGAATCGTCGGCGCGATTGCGGCGCGTATTGTTGCGATGACAGCCATGCCCGAAATGGTAGCGCTATTCAATGGGTTTGGAGGATTGGCCAGTCTTTTAGTAGGTTGGGCCGCACTTTTTGGCAAGGGAATTACAAAATTCTCGCTGGCGACAATATTTCTTTCGATTTTGATAGGCGGCGCAACGTTTACCGGGAGCTTGATCGCCTGGGGTAAGCTTAGCGAACGATTAAGCTCAAAACCTTTGCTCTTTTCGGGGCAGCAGATTTTTAATACACTTTTGATGATCGCAATTGTGGTTTGCGGCGTTCTCTTCGTTTTGGATCCCGCAAATCAAAATTATCTTTACGCGATCATCGCCCTTTCGTTTGTCTTTGGCGTAATGTTTGTGGTTCCGATCGGCGGGGGCGATATGCCCGTAGTGATCTCACTTTTGAACAGCTATTCGGGACTCGCTGCGTGTGCCGCGGGTTTTGCAATCAATAATATTTTGCTCATTGTGGCGGGCGCGCTTGTTGGAGCAAGCGGAATAATTCTCACGCAAATAATGTGTAAAGCGATGAACCGCTCGCTTTCAAACGTTTTGTTTAGCGGTTTTGGCTCGACAAAACAAATTGCAGGAACGGTAGAAGGGACTGTAAAACCGATTATTGCTCAAGACGCATTTTATATACTCGAAGCCGCGGCAAACGTTTTGATCATTCCCGGTTACGGAATGGCAGTTGCCCAGGCACAACATGTAGTAAAAGAACTCCAACAGCTTCTGGAAAAAAACGGTGCCGAGGTAGTTTATGGCGTACACCCCGTTGCGGGCCGTATGCCCGGGCATATGAATGTTTTACTCGCAGAAGCAGATGTTTCTTACGATGTACTACTGGAAATGGATTCGGTAAACCCGCGCATGGAAAATTTCGATGTTGCAATTGTTATCGGCGCAAACGACGTCGTAAACCCGGCCGCACGAGAAGACGAATCCAGCCCGCTATACGGAATGCCGATCATCAACGCCGATCTTGCACGAACGGTTTTTGTATTGAAACGCTCGATGGCTTCTGGTTTTGCCGGAGTTGAGAACCCGCTATTCTTCAAGGAAAATACTCGGATGCTTTTTGGCGATGCAAAAGATTCGATCAGCCAGGTTGTAAAAGAATTCGGGGATTAGGTAAAGAAAATAATCATAGAAAGCCGGAGATCGTCACCGATCTCCGGCTTTCTATGTTGAGGAGAGAGGCTCCTGTCTTAGGAGTGCGTTAAATATCCCTGGCGAAGTGGATAGTTGGCATGACGGAACGTTGGATTATCTTTTAGTAACATTAAAGGCAGACCAAGGATTTAACGCTGATCCAACGAATGAACCCGGGATTTCCCGGTCCATTAATATGTATTTATTCTGCGCGAAATGAGTTTTATCTGGAACGTGATGAGTTCCCATGAGGTGTGGTGCTGATACCTTTGGAGATTGTGGGAAGCAACACCTAGACTTGAAGGCTAAATATCATTCCCTTCTTATAGCCGCGTTCCCAGATCACCTTTGCTTTTATCAGTTTCGCACGCGCATCTATGTTTGAAAGACCTCGCCCTTTCTTTACATTTTCAGGGTCAAACGGAATGCCATCTTCTTCGATCATCAAAAGAAAAACGTCAGAATTCTTAACCGACATTTTAATATTAGATGCTTTCGAATGACGAACGACATTGCTCAGAATTTCCTGCACGATTCGATAAACCTGAATTTGCTCGGCTCTATTGAGTCGGAGTTTTTCATCCAGATTTTCATCGCAGATAAAATCGTGATGCATCTTTTCTTCGTGAGCTACTTGCTGGACGGCGTTTCCGAGCGCCCATTCAAGCGCTGCGGCGAATCCTATATTCTCCAGAACCGAAGGACTTAGATCTTCACAAATTCTTCGAATTTCGTCCGAAACACCTTCGATCTCACTTCTAAAGGCCGAAGCTTCATCCGTTGAGATTTCGTCAGCCATTAACAGCAAATGGCGAAGATCGGCGAGTGTTTGATCGTGGAGGTCGCGGGAAATTCTTCGGCGTTCTCGCTCCGCTTCGTTTGCTAGGTCAAGACGAGTGGCATTTAATTCTTCGTTTGCGTGAGCTAATTGTTTACTCGTTCGGAAGATTTTCCGCTGTGAGATCGTTGCCCAAATCAAAGCAGCGAGAGCTATTATGAGTAAAATTCCTAGAATTGTAGCGATCCAGGGGAAAGGTGCGTCTTCTACGATTAAATCAAACTCCAATGGTTCCGACGCAACAAGATTGCCGTCAAAGGCACGAACTTCGACGTGATAATTATCAGCCTTGAGATTCTCCATCAAAAACTGCGAATCACTGCCGAAGCGTTTATCTATGATTTTGTTGTTGCTGTCAAAAAGAAGGAATGAATATTGAAACTGCTCGGGGAAAGTACGACTGCTTATACCGGCGACATCTATTGAAAGACTATTTTGCGGATAATCGAGGTTGATTCCCGATTTCAGCTCACGAAGCTGATGAACTCTTTGGCTGACGATTCGATTTGCAACAAGGAGCGGTCGTATGCTCGTTGGTTGATAACGAACTATTCCACGGTTCGTTCCAATTATGAACGAGCCGTCTTGCCTTCGGGAAATTGCAAAAAGATTCTGCGACGAAAGTCCTTCCTCAATATCCAAACGCGAAGTTATCCATCCAAAATTCGAATCGAATGTCAGATGATATAAACCCCGATCGGTCGCGCACCATACGCGCGGCTGCTTTTGCCCATCAATATCGGCGATCACGCTCCGCGCTTCACTTCCCGAAATTATAAGATCGAGTTTTTCGTCTTTAAAGAGGTATAGACCCTTCTCCGTTGCCAACCAAATGCCGATTTGTTGGTCGCCGGCAATCGAACGAACTACGATTTCTTTCAGGGGATCGAGTTGGGGCTCGGAAAAGGTTCTTTTTCCGTCAAAGATATGAACGCCTTTTTTTATCGTTCCCATCCACAAGAATTTGTCATTTTCATTGTGGACGGCGATCACATTTGACGCAAAAACTAGTTTTTCGACGTCTCCTTCTATCGTTTTCAATCCACTTTGAAACGCCGCGAAATAGATCTCACCCTTAAACTGTGTGATCGCCCTCGCCGTTTCATCCGAAAGCTTTTCACGTCCTTGACCCGCATTTTCGTTCTCGCGAACGATGAAATAACCGTCCCGGGTTCCCGCCAACACGTTGCCGCCGCCTAGCCCGGATAACGCATATATCGAATCATTCTCAAAGCCATTTACCGAAATCCAACTACCCGTAGCATGGTCAAAAGCAAAGAGTCCGCGGTTTGATCCCGCGTACAGTTTGCCGTCTTTTGATTCAAAAAGCGTACGCACGAAATTGCTTTCGACGTTTTCCGATAGAATTTCATTTTGAGCACTTTTAGAATCAAAGCGGCTGATGCCTTTATCGGTACCAAACCAAACCACGCCTTCCCGGTCAACGAACGTTGCCAGGATTTTATTTGAACGCAAGCCGCCGCTTGTATTTTCAAATGTGAATCGTTTGCGAAATTGCTGACCTTCAAATAAATATGCGCCTCTGTCTTCAGTTCCCACCCAACTGCCGCCCGAATGATCGAAAGAAACAGAATTAACTGTTCCGAGGTTTTCCCCAACCGATTTCAGCTCAGGTAATTTTTCACCAATGAACAATCCAGTATTTCCAGCACTCGAGCGCGCACCGATCCATAAATTTCCAGCTGGAGAGGTAGAAAGTATATTGACGAAATATGGTCTTGGGTGTGTGAGGATCGGCTTCAAATCATCGTTTTCGAGTCTTTGGATTCCCGAGTTAAAAGTGCCCAGCATCAATTTGCCGTCGTATTTTACAATACTCGTAAGAGGCAGAGATTTCTTTACGATCACCTCAACGATCAGCGTTCCATTTGGATTTTTTTTTACGTTGAAAACCGTTCCAATCGCATCCGTTAGTAATACTGACTTTGCTTCTTCGTCGATGAAAATTGCATTTATCGAATATCCACGAAGTTCTTTGATTTCCGCGAAGCTTTCGTCATCGTAATAAAATGCGCCGTTCTCGGTCGCGATCCAAAGTACGCCCGAATCGTCTGTTTTTAGATCAAGGATTCGCGTTGAAGAGAGTGACGAAGTGATATTAGTCTGTACACGTCGGCCATCAAATTTTGCGATACCGTTATCGGTTCCAAACCAAAGAAACCCGTTCGCAGATTGGGCGATCGCATTCACGCGCTCTGAAGGCAGACCGTGAAATGAATTAATCGCACCCCATTGATGGAGGTTTTGGGAAGATTGAAAAATGCTTTCTTCTACCGTTTCGGTTAAAAGCTGCGCGTTGAGGAAGGAGATTTGCGAGATAAACGCGAGTTGCATCAGTACGGAAAAAGTTCCAAAAACACGCGAGAAGTATCTTTTCGTAAAATGATCTCTCAAACTTTATTTATCGCGCAGAAATTTCTTTTGATCGCGCTCGATCCAATCCGCAAGTTCTTTTTCTGACTTTTCGAGTTCATCGCTGTTGATCAAACCGCGTCTTATCGCTTCAAAAAATGCGCGAGTTCTCACATTATAAGCTAGTTTATCGTAAGCCCCGTTCTCCGTCCCTTCCGATAAGTTCGTAAAAAGCTTTTCGTAAAGATTTGCGAGCCGACTTTCAACGCCGCGTTGCGACAAACTGCATTTGCGCGCGATCGCCCAATTTGACAAACCCAGTGCAAGGTAGCGAAGTGCTTCCGCCTCAAACTCCGTGAGCAGCGGACGTTTGAACGAATCCTTAAACGCTGGATCGATCATGTCCGCGCCGTCTTCAAGAACAGTGGCGATAAAACGAAGCAGACGCTCCTCAGGATTATTCTTGTGTATAAAACCGTAAGCGGGCTGCGGATCGAGTTCGCGTACGATCTTACGAATCTCATTAATGTAAATTTCATGGGGAAACTGAGTCCAGAAGACTATTTTTGCCTCGGGAAATCCGCGCCAAATTTTCTTCGCGGCTTTTACTCCTGAAAGATTCGGCATCTGAATATCAAAAATACACAATTCAGGTTTTTCAGCCAAGGTCAGTTCAATCGCCGCCGCGCCATCTTCCGCCTCGAGTACGGGAATCGCAGATGGGAATTCCCTCGAAAGCAAATCCGCTAAATACTTTCTTTGAATCGGGTTGTCTTCCGCAATAAGAATCGCCATGTCAGAATTTATATCAGTAAACGTATCAGATGTTAAAGCAAGGCCAAATAACAATCTAAAAAAGCACTCCCAGAACGGAATGCCTTTTATGATCTTATGGTCGGGGCGAGAGGATTTGAACCTCCGACCTCGCCGTCCCGAACGGCGCGCGCTACCAAGCTGCGCTACGCCCCGACAAATAACTTAAGAAGTTTACGGGAATAGTTATTACAAAGCAAACAAAGACCCTCTCAAATTCACGCTTCCGCGGGTTGCTCGTTTGCCTCTTTTTTCTTGTCCCGTTTGTGTTTCAAATATTCGATCAGCGGCGGTAGAAGCGAAAGGAAAACGACGACGATGACAACCTTTTCGATGTGGTCCTGAAGTTTGATCCCAAATGTTTGCTCGACAAGTCCACCGAGGAAATATCCTGCCAAAACCATTGAAAAGATCCAAAGTATTCCGCCAAGAATGCTGTAAGGTAAATACGTTCGATAAGGCATTCCCGAAGCACCAATCACTAAAGGTGCAAACGTACGAACTACGGGTACGAACCTGGCAAGAATTATCGTCTTGGCCCCATATTTCTCAAAGAATTTATTCGCTTTTTCTACGCGACTTGGTTTAAAAAGAAATGAATCTTCACGCTTAAAAAGGCTCTTTCCCATAACGCGGCCGGTCCAGTAACCCGTACTGTCGCCAATTAAAGAACCGCTAAAAAAGGCAGTTATGACAAGATAGATGTTGAGTTTTTCCGGGAAAGTTTTTGACATCAAACCGGTGACGACAAGCAGGGAATCGCCGGGCAAAAAGAACCCAACTGCTAATCCGACTTCCGCAAAAATAATAAAAAACAAGCCAAAATAAACGTAAACGCCGAGCAAATCTAAAAGCCAATTGATCAGATTATCGGGTTTGATGAAATCGATGAGTTGGTAAATAAAATCCATTTAATAAAAAGGCTTGGCGCGTGTTTTGCCAAGCAAGATAATCGTATCAAATTGCTAAAGTTTCGAAAACGTTGATCAGCGAGTTTTCGCTATAATGCGTAATCGTTCCGTTTTTCTGGTTCGTCCGATAAATACTGAATAAATTCATATTCAATTCCGCTTCCGTCATAGTAATAAACTCTTTTTCTATCGGGATGCGGCTCGACATCTATGCTTTTCTTATAGCCCGCTGTCTCAAGGTTTACGGCGATTATATCAACGTCATCGACTACAAAACCTATGTGATTTATTCCCACATCGCGGTACGGCCTCCGGACAACCCCGCTTTCCAAAGAAACTTCCTCCAGAGCAACATACGTCATATCAGTGCCAAAATGAAGCCATTTTCGAGTGACTCCTTCGGAAACGGACTGACCTCTACCTCTGATTTTGAAATGTGGGAACGCAATTTGGAGAAATTCGATTGCTTCCTCGATGTCATCAACGGTAATATTGGCATGTTCAAGATAGATTTCCATTGATTTCTCTCTCATCCGAAACTTACGTGCTCCAGCCGTGTTCTCCGATTAACGGCACAAATGAACACTTTCCAAAATCTTCGGTTATATAGCTGGTTTCCGTACGCGTAACTCGTATCAAACTCTGCGATTTCGGGTCTTCTCCAATTGGAATTACAAGCTTGCCGTCGACCTTCAACTGCTTGACCAGCGGCTCCGGCACTTCCGGGCTGCCCGCTGCAACTATGATCGCGTCAAAAGGAGAATAAAGTTCCCAGCCTTTTGTACCGTCACCCGTACGCAGCGTTACATTATTTATTTCAAACTGCCGGAGCCGCTCTTGGGCTTCTGCGGCGAGTTTTTCAACTCTCTCTATTGAATAAACTCTTCCTGAAAGTTTTGAAAGAATTATGGTTTGATAGCCTGATCCCGCTCCGATTTCAAGAACACGGCTCTGCGGATTCAATCCGAGCAATTCTGTCATTTTTGCGACAATGTAGGGTTGGGAAATCGTCTGTTTTGACGCTATCGGAAGCGCGTTATCTTTATAGGCTTGAAATTTTATTGCCTCGGGGACAAAAAAATGACGCGGCACGCTTCGCATTACCTCCAACACATTTTCGTCAATTATTTTATAGTGCTCGCGTAAGCGTTCGACCATGCGTTCGCGAGCGATTTGATATTCGTCCACTTTTCTTATCGTGCTAAGTTTCCCAATCCTTCAATTCTTTAATAACTTCGTGATTCGTAAGATCACTTCGCATAGGCGTCACCGAAACGTAATTATCATTGATCGCTTCAAAATCGGTTTCGCCCTCAGCGTGAAAACCTTTTCTCATCTCGCCGATCCAATAATACGGTTTTCCTCTCGGATCGATGTGTTCCGAAATTACGGGCCGGGCATCCTTAAACCCTTGTTTTGTTATACGGAATCCCTTGGGCACTCCTTTAGGTATATTTATATTTAAGAGGGTTCCCTTTGGCAGCCCGTCTTTTAAGGCTTTTTCGGTCATTACCTTCGCAACTTTTGCCGATTCTGTGAAATCTGGATTTCGGTTTACCACCAAACTAAATGCCAAACCCGGAACGCCCAAAATCGTGGCTTCCAATGCGCCTGCGATCGTTCCCGAGTAGGTCGCATCATCACCCATATTTGCCCCCGGATTTATTCCCGAAGCACAAAGGTCGGGTTGTTCATTTTGGGGGAGTATCTGGTTAAGCGCGAGCGTAACACAATCGGTCGGCGTGCCATCCACTGTCCAATGTCTTTCATCGATCTGACGTATCCGAAGCGGACGTGAAAGCGTCAGGCTGTGCGATGCGCCGCTCATTTCTGAGACAGGCGCGACGACATAGACATCGCCGATTTCATTAAGCGCATTTTCAAGCGCGATAATTCCTTCGGCGTGATATCCGTCGTCATTAGTAACCAGAATTCGCGGTTTTCTATTCATAACAAAAGAAAACGCGGATGCGATGAATTCTCAACGCACTCCACGTTTTAATTTTTTAGCCAATCCTACTATCTTCCGGGACCCGTGTTATTAAAATTTCTGCGCATGCGCCGACGTTTGTTATTACGTTTGCGTGCGTTTGCCGATTTTAATTTTGCCTTCTGTCCAGGCGGTATAAAATGTGCGTGTTTTTTGTAGTCTTTAATGATCTCTTCGGTAATTACTTTACGCTTAAAACGCCTCAGTGCATTCTCGATCGATTCATTAGTATTAAGTTCTACGTAAGCCAACTGCTATCAACCCCTTTTTGCTCCGATTGCTTTCGCTTGAGCAAACAACAATTAAACTATTTTTCGAGTCCAAAGGCAAGCCTCGACGGTTATTCCGTGGAGCAAAAAATCGAGCTTCTACCGAGAAGTAAATCTTTGTAATTCAAACAATGAAAATTATCCATGAAAATTCGATATGGACAGACTCCAACTGAATCTGGCATCAGTATCGTGTTCTCGTCCTCGCCCTTACCTGAAACGGCAGTGTATTTTATTTATGAAAAAACCTCGCTGAATACAAATTCAGCAAGGCATATTCGTTTTTATCTACTGGGAAATATTAAAACGTAATTATTTCTTACGCTCAATTCCGCCGATTTGCACTAAGTTTTCGCCCTTGATGTCGTTTTTCTCCATAACCATTTGGTTGTAAAGTTTACGCATCTGCTGCATTTCTTCAGCAGCGGTTTTTGGTCCTTCCATTTCCGGTTTGTCGGGACGCTCCAGGTCAACCTGGTTTAGCTTCAGATTGTGATTATCACTATTTAAAGCGACTTCCTTATCTCGTGCAAAAACCTCATGACGACCGTGTTCTTTATACCATTGAGCGACCGTCGCATTCTGGTGCATGTGCTCGATGATGTTTCTCCAACCGATCCCTGTGTTGTATGCACAGAAGGAAATTTCGCCTTCTTGTGTTCCGTAAGGAATGATACACATTTCTGTTCTGCGGAAATCGTAGTTAAAGAGATCCTGGAACCACATTCCGGCTATAAACAAGAAGTTCCAGGGGTCTTGGCGACGTTTATCAATGTCTTCCTGTGTTCTTGTTCCGTCAACCTTGCCGTAATCTTTACCCGACAAACCAAAAGATTTATCGAATTTCCGGAAGATTCCACCAAGTGTCAAACTGTTTGGAGCTCCGTAAGGATTATAGTTTTTCAAGAGTGCCAATCCCATCATAATGTTCGAGAACCATTTTCCGCGGGCTGTGTCGGTGATGTGTTTCATATCTTCGACGAGTCCGGGAATGTTCAAAAACTCAGGAACAGGAGCCATTTCTTTATTTTCCTTATTGATCATCACCGCCGTGCCAACACCGCAGTTAGGGTGGCAACCGCAGGAAACCTGTCCCCATTCGGCTTCTGCACCATGAACTAGATCAGCAAAGTCCGCAAACGCTCCCATTAACGAAAGCGGGACCCAGTCACGTGTTGGTTCTGTAATTCCAACTTGCTTCTGAACGTCTTGTGCAAGGTGCGAAAGTGTATAACGCTGCTGCAGACGACGCTTTTCTGTAATATGTTCGTCACGACCCGTGAACGAAACGGGTTGAAAAGATACAAATGAGATCTTCTTAGGATTATCCAAAGCAAATCTTATGATTGTTCCAACCTGGTCGTTATTAATGCCGTTGACGAGTGTTGTAACGAGAACAATGTCAACACCTGCTTCGTGCAAGTTGTTTATCGCTCTCAATTTAACATCAAATAAGTTTCCAACCTGCCTATGCGAGTTTGCGTCGTTGCCAATTCCGTCAAACTGGAGATAAACAAATCGAAGACCGGCTTCAGCAGCTTCTCGACAGAATTCTTTCGACTTAGCAAATTCGATTCCGTTTGTAGCGGCTTGGACTGAGTTGTAGCCTACTTTCCGTGCATAACGGATGGACTCCAAAAAATGCGGGGAAAGTGTCGGCTCTCCGCCCGAATACTGAACAGACATTTGACGACGCGGTTTGATTGAAATCGCATTGTCTAATATTTCTTTCACGTCTTCCATCGAAAGCTCGTGAACGAACCCAACTTGGTTTGCGTCCATAAAACAAGGGTCACACATCATATTGCAGCGGTTTGTTAGGTCTACCGTTAAAACCGCTCCGCGACCATATTTAATCGTCGATGAACCGTGATTGTGCAGCTTTTCGTCATTGTGCGCACGCATATCGCGGCCGGGGAAATTTTTTTCAATGTGCTCAAGAAACTTGGAATCGATCGCCATCAGGTCTTCAAAATGACCATGTTTCGGGCAATCTTTGATCATCCAGATTTCGCCATTTTTTTCAACGATGTCCGCTTTGATTTCGCCAACTTTCTCATTTACCAATATCGAAACATCCTTTTCACCGCTCAGTATTTCCTCACGAGCTTCGATAACACAATTAGGACAGAGGGAATCCGTTTTACGCGGAAAGCCGAGTGTTGGCTTAGTTTTTTGCCACGATTTAAGAAGTGGTTTGTCCGACCACTTTGGTATGAAAGATTCGTTGGGCTTAAATTGATTGACCGACCGAATGGCACCAAACGCGCCACGAGCTATGTAAGTCAGTCCTTTTTCAAAATGCTTAATGGGTCTCATATTCTGTTCTCCAAGTTAGATAAAACCTTGATCTATTTAGTATAAATGCGGAAAATTACGGGAATTATGTTAGTTTTTCCTAACCTAATGTAATCTTTCAACTCAGGTGCCGAATTTTAATTATTTGCCGTAGATGGACATCTATCATCAAGACAACCTTATCAATTAGCAACATGCGTGCCACTCGCTCTTTTTTATTAAAGTATTGACACAATTGTAGATAGCGGGACAGTGGAAAAGATTGAGGTTGACGTGAATGTGTCGTTTCGACACCGAAGTCTTGATATGAGCCTGAAATTACCAATATGACACACGTTGTGGACTCGTCACACTGTTTTGCTGCAAAAATAGGATCTCAATAACATTTAGTTTTATTAAGCAAGAGCTTAAGCCTTAAGTGGAATTGAACGAGCGGGAAGCGGTTTCTGCAAACTAACACCATAATATTTAAGGGTTCTAATTAAAATACTCAATAGCGTTCTCTAAACGTTCACCTTTAAGCAATAAATTTAGTGATTACTTGAGCATACCTTATAAAACTATTGAATATAAACAGGTTACAGATTTGACAAAACGCTTTACATTATTAAAACAGTTGTGTTAAATTTTGGTCACCCTCAAGAAAGAGATTGAAGAAAATTATTTCAAACAATCTTTCGAGCTATCCAGCGGCGGTTCTAATAGTTGGATCTAGAATGTACAAAGTTAGGAGCTACTGCGTAGGTTTGTAGCGTATGATTTCCCAATGGCAATACGCTTCGGAACATCAGGTTGGAGAGCAATAATTGCCAAGGATTTTACTTTTGACGCAGTCAGAAGTGTGAGTGAAGCGGTTTGCAGTTATTTGAAGAAAAGTTCGGATGAACCTAATCAGAAAATCGTTATTGGGCATGATTCGCGGTTTATGGGGGAGACATTTTCGGAGCTAGCCGCAGAAATTGCCAAACGAAAAGGTTTCAAGGTTTTGTTATGCGAAAACCCGACGCCTACACCGACGATTTCTTATACGATTCGAGCTCATAAGGCGGCGGGCGGAATTAATTTTACGGCCTCGCATAATCCGCCGGAATATCAGGGAATAAAGTTTTCAACCTCGGATGGCGCGCCCGCACTTCCTGAAGTTACCAAGCAGATTGAGGATCTTATCGAAGATCACACGGAAGTAAGCGATTCGGTTGGCGGAAAAATAGAAATCTTTGATCCAAGCCCGGACTATTTGGGCGATTTGAAAACTAAAATTCGATTTGATGTGCTTGCGGATGCGAACGGTACATACGCGTATGACCCACTATGGGGAACCGGACGGGGATATCTCGACAAGGTGCTGCGCGATCACGGGCTCGAGGTTGAGACGCTCCACGATTGGCGGGACGTTACATTCGGAGGCCAACCTCCGGAGCCGGGTGAGAAACAACTCGAGGGACTAAGTAATTTAGTCAAATCAAAGAAATTGACTCTCGGGATTTCGACCGACGGAGATGGTGATCGATTCGGTGTAATCGACAGTAACGGCGATTTTATAACTCCGAACCTTTTGATAACGCTTCTTTCAGATTATTTGGCCGAAAGCCGCGGCTGGAAAGAAGGAATTGCCCGATCGGTAGCTACTACACATTTAGTTGATCGAGTGGCAAAGAATCGGGGAATCAAACTCTACGAAACACCGGTTGGTTTTAAGTTTATCGGTGAATTGATAAATAAAGACGAGATCATTTTGGGCGGAGAAGAATCCGCCGGTCTTTCAATCAAGGGACATTATCCCGAAAAAGACGGAATTCTAGCTTGTCTTTTAGCTGCGGAGGCAGTTGCTGAGCGCGGTGCGAGTTTGACAGAGCAGCTGGATGAGCTAATGAATCGCATCGGGAGGCTGGAATCAGGAAGAATTAGCGTTCGCCTGACTGATGAGATCTCGAAGAGCTTGAAAGAAAAACTTTCTCAGGAACCGTCGGAAATTGGCGGTCGAAAAGTTGACAGTATAAACCGTATGGATGGCGTGAAGTTTTTGTTCGCTGATGAGAGTTGGATGCTTATGCGACCCTCAGGAACCGAACCGGTAGTTAGGATTTACGCCGAAAGTGAGAATAGTCAGGATTTGGAGGTACTGCTTGAGCAAGGTAAGAAATACTTATTGGGATAATTCGTCATTTTCATCTACACGACAAGGTGGAAAGACAAATCGCGAAAAAGGTAAGACACATCAATGGTTTATTTTTACCGCGATCGTTTCAATCACCTTTTTGCTTTGTCTCGCAATTAACTTTCGCGCGTTTTCTGAGCTCAGACAAGAGAATATTGAAAACATAGAGCTAAACGCTGAAATAGAAAAATTGACAGGTGAAACTTCGGTTTTGCAAGGAGAAATAAAAGATCTCAAAGACGACCCAAATACCATAGCGCGGGAAGCGCGCAAACTTGGAATGAGTCGCCCGAATGAAAAAATTCTTGTGCCGGTAAATTGAACATGCGGAGAGCTCGTTTATTAGCACGTTACCCTGCCCGTTAAATCTGCCTTTTGCCTATCTTCTCCGCTTTGCCTACAGCTAAGCCTTCCTTAAATTCGCGGTTTGTGTTTCCCGAACACAAACCGCACCACTCTTTTAAATAGAAGTTTTATGTTTTTTGGTCGGCGTTATAAAGTTGCGGAACGCGTATCTTTTTTCTCGTAGTTTGTCTAAAATTGAGTCAATATGTGGTATTGGACAAAAATTTTATTCTTCGTTCTAGTCGGGGCGCTGGCGGTTTGGCTGCTCTACGAATTCATTGTGTTTCCAGATACAGCCAAGCTTAGAAACGAAAATCCTACGACTACTTCCATGATCGAATACAGAATTTCGCAAGCTCGGGCAGAAGGGAAAACTCCGCGAAAAGTTTTGATGTGGCAGCCGATAGGGCAGATTTCTCCTAATCTTCAACGGGCAGTTTTGGCCGGAGAAGACGCTCGATTTTTTGAGCACAACGGTTTTGACTGGGAATCAATTGAAAAGGCCTGGGGCGAGGCCGTAAAAGCAGGAGAAAAAGAGGCTAAAGCGGAAGGTGACTATGATCCAAACGATTGGATTCCACCGTTGCCCAGTTTTAAGCGAGGAGCATCAACTATTTCTCAGCAGCTTACGAAAAATCTTTATCTCTCTGAAGATCGAAACCTTTTTCGTAAGGGAAGAGAAGCAGCGATTACATATTTTCTCGAAAAAAACTTAAGCAAGAAGAGAATTTTGGAAATCTACTTGAATGTAATCGAGTGGGGAGACGGGATTTACGGAGCCGAAGCGGCATCACGCAATTACTTTAGAAAATCGGCATCAAATCTTAGCCCCGCTGAGGCGGCATATCTTGCCGCGATGATCCCGAGTCCGCTAAACGTTTTCAATCCGAAAAAGAATCCGCAGAGGGTTAAACGAAGACAGAGAATAATACAAAGGGGAATGCGATATATTAGGCTGAGCTCTTGAGGATTCAGAAAAAAACGCGAGTCATTTTTGACTCGCGTTTTTTTGTTAAAAGTTCATTAATAGCTAATTTTTCACGGCTTCCGGGGGGAGAAAACGTCGAGGATTGATCGGTTTCTTATCGAGTCTAAGCTCGTAGTGCAAGTGTGGACCCGTTGAACGTCCCGTCGAACCAACCAATGCGATCAATTGTCCTCTCCTGATTAAATCACCTTCTGACACGTTGACTCGCGATAGATGACCGTAACGCGTGGTTAAGCCATTCCCGTGGTCAATCTCGATCATGCGCCCATACCCGCCCTGCCAGCCAGAGCTAACAACTGTGCCGTTTGCAGGCGCGACTACCAAATCACCGACATCTCCGTCAATGTCCATTCCTGAATGAAACTCATAAGATCTTCCGCCAAATGGATTTCTACGGAAACCGAATTCGTTATTGATTTTGCCAAGATGCGCCCAAATCGTTGGTAAAAAATCAGGACTCGTTTTCGTTTCGATCGCCGCGAGCTTTCGCTCAATTTCATTTTCTTCGCTGTTCGATTCCGAAGCAACAAGCCTGTAGTCAGATGGTCCACCGCTATTCAGCGCAAACTCCTCCGAAGAGGGAGGGCGCGAATAATCAATAGTTCTTGCTTCGTTTACGGGGATCGTGGATTCAACGTTTTGAAGGTTTGAAAGATTTTGAGAAGGATTGTTTTTGGAGAACGATGCTAGAAAATCGTTTGGATGGGCCTGTAAAATACCAAAAACCCCCATCGAAATCAGTCCAATACACAAAATCAAACTTGCGAACGTGGTCTGAAGAATTTTCTTCGATATCTCCAGTCTTCTAATATAAATTTTTTCCTTCGTCGCGTGTGACAAAAGAAAGGTATAATAGCGGTTATCTTTCTGCATAACGATTAAATAAATTTTTAGTTTAGCTGTTTTCCCTTAAACTTAATCCCCACCCACCTAGACGTGCTTAAACCAAAATGAATAGGTTTTGTATAATCAATATCGGAGATTGGGTCGTTCGATTTCAGTTATTACTGTTTGAGGGAAGCTAACACAAACCATCGTTGAAATCAAATTTCGAACGATGGTTTCGTCGCGATTAGGAAATTAAGGATTGCAGTTTGAAAGCATCTTTAGTCTTTGCGTCGATTTGTTCCTTTCCAGGAACGCAAAATCATCATCCCGATGCCGATCAGAAGCGCGAGAAAAACCAAAATGATTATAACCTTTATCGCGGTCGTTAGGAAAGCAATAAAACCAATGATTTGCTTGAGCAGAGTAATTAGTAATGCAAGAATAGCGAGAATGCTCCCCCATTTTCCGGCTGCTTGTATCCATACTGGCATAATTTGATAACCTCAAAAAAAATGAAAATCCTTCGATCAAAAAGTAGACGAAAATCGAGAAATTTAACCACTACCGTCTACATCATACTAAATAACCTAAACATTTTTCCAGTTTTTAGTTCGCACTTTGGTTGGAAAATCCCCTGTGGGATCATAGTTATCTAGTTGGGAATTCGTGTCGGCCAATGAATTCCCGTAATATTCTGAATCACCGGCATTAGCATTGCTGCCAAAATCTGAGATCGTTTTCGACTTAAATAAGTGGCTTCGGAGCAAATGAATTCCAAGCCCGATCAATAGCAATGGCAAAATAAAGCGTGTCAGGATCTGGTGAAAATTAAAAAGGGTTTGCAAAACGAATGAAACGCCTATAACTGTCAAAACCACCCCCCATACCCTTGTGTTGCCTGAAAACCTATTGACCAGGACATCCTCCGCCGAATTTGGAGTTATGCCGGACCGGATCATTTGAGCTGTTCGCCAAGAATCCAGCGCAGTGTATAGCCACATTCCCAAAAATCCCAAAACAAAAAGTGCCATTCCTCCTGAAAGAATTGCTAATTGAAATAATCCAATGAAAACAAGGAAATGAATTAATGCTTTGGAGGTTTGCCCGTTGTAAGCAGCACCAAGGCCCGGGCAGAAAAGCGAAAGAACCGTCGCGATAAACGGCGAAGTCTGCTTTTTAACGATTGGAACGTAAACTGACTGATTTCGGTTTCTAAGGAGCTCGACGCCCTCGACAATACAATTTTGACAGTAAGGAAATCCTTTAATCCTATGGTCGCATGCCGGGCAAAGCGGTCTTCCGCACCCGTTGCAGTTAACCGCCGCTATATTTTCAATGTGATAAGCGCAATTCATTATTTATTATTCCCGTTTACAAATGTTCCCTCAGTGGGCTTTGTATTTTTATTGCCGGGTTGAAGTTTATTTTCGCCCAAAACTAAATCAGTTCCTTCGCGGTAAGTTTGTCCCGCCAGCTGAAAACTCTTTTGATACATTCCCCTTAAAGAGCCATCCGCCGCTGCAGTTTGGCTAAAGACCAAAAACGCAAAGAGAATCATCATCGCAACGGGTGCAAGTTGCGGAACTGAAACCGGAAAACTGAGTTCGCGCATCCATTCTTTGACCTGTGATGTCCATGAAGGAGAAATTGTCAATGCTTCTACAGTTCCGATCGTTGCCTTTAAAATCCTAGAATGTAAACCGTCAGGAAGCGGCATTTCATCCATCTTATAGGTATAGCAAGCCGCGATCGAACGAACAACTTCTCCCGGAAGATCGGTACAGCCTTCGCAAAGAACCGCGTGTCTTTCCCAACGGTGGAAAATCGAGGCGGTCAAAAATCCATCCAAATAATCTGTCAAATATACTTCAAAATCGTCGCAAGGCATTGCCGTTTCAGGCATCGTCGTTGAAAGCACTCGGGCTTCTAGTTTTGCAAGCGAAGAGTCAGGTGCACTTATTTCGCGACAAATTTCCAGCCCATCCTTTACTTCATTAAGAAGAGAATGGCACAGGGGGCATTTCAGCGCGTGCTCCGCTATGGCTTTTTGAGTTAGGGGTTCGAGCGATCGATCCAAGTAATCGCTCAAGAATTCCTCAAATTCGACACAGCCTACTATTTCATCCAATTGACTTTCCATAACCTAAACCTCTTGCGTTCAGCCCTTTTCCAATTCCCGCAATAACAAAATATTGTCCATTTTCATAATAAAAGTCTCAGATCTCTACGACGCGCATTCGTCGTAAAATCTTTGCTAATTCAATTCTTCCGCGATTTATTCGCGATTTGACCGTTCCTTCCGGAATTTCCAGAACATCGACTATTTCGCGATAAGTCATCTCCTCAATATCCCGCAATATTACACAGGTTCGAAGATCATCCGGCAATTTATCAATTCCTTCCTGCACTTGATGACATAGTTCGCGCCTTTCAACCTCTTTTTGCGCTGAAGTTCCTACCGCTCGAAGGTGGAAACTATGCTTATCGACCGTGTCCGCATACGAATTTTGCGGATTTCGCTGCCGTTTCCGGTAATCGTCGATAACTAAATTTCTTGCAAGCCTCATTAACCAATTCGACAGGTTTCCGTGCTTGGAGTCATATTGGTCGAGCGTGTTGTAAATTCTTACAAACACCTCCTGCGTTAAATCTTCCGCGGCGGAAACGTTTGACGTAAATCTATACGCTAGATTGAATATCCGGCGTGAATAGCCGGAAACAATCTCCTCCCAGGCCGCACCATCACCGGCCCGACAACGTCTAGCCAGATCAGCACCTTTACTTTTCTTCTCTACCTCAAAAGCCTCCAAATTCATTTCTCCAAGGGAATGATCGCTCCTTATCGAAGCTGCCGGGTCATAAACCTGCCCTGCCAGTTTAACTTAACGAACCTACAACGGGAAAGGTTCCGAATAAGATGCAAAAGTTTTTTGATGTAACGGGCGAGGCAGCATTGAAGTTTAATTGTAATATACTGTATCGTGTGCTTTTGCTGGAATGAATTGAAATTCGTTGGTTTCTTCCATTGTTGCATTCCCCACTACAGGTTAAAAATAATTTGAGAAAGTACGTAAAATTCGCAATACTGCTTTTATTTGCAGTCTTTATTTTCTGGTTTTTCGGGCGAAATCTCGATTGGAAACAGGTTGTCGAAAGTCTAAGTAAGGCAAAAGCGGTTTATATCATTTCTGCTGCGCTGATCATCTGTTTGGGCTATTTGCTACGAGCAAAACGATGGCAGGTGCTTTTGGAACCCATTACCGAAACTTCCCTGAAAGAGCTTTTTGCAACCACGACCGTCGGATTTACTGCAGTTTTTATTATTGGGCGGGCGGGTGAAATCGTTCGACCGATGTGGCTTCCGATGAGGGATTCGCGGGTGCGTCCTTCCGCTGCACTCGTAACTATAGGTATTGAAAGAATTTTCGACCTTGCGTCAATCATTTGTTTCTTTGCAATTAATTTATTGTGGTTTAGTGTTCCTCCGGGACGCGAAACGGAATTTGCATACATCGAAATGATCGGCTTCCTAATGTTAGCGGGTGTTGGTTTCGGTTTCATTTGTTTGTTCGTTTATCAAAAAATATCTCCAAAAGTGATTTACTGGAGCGAACGCACCTTAGATAATAAGTACATTCCCAGGAAAATTTATAGAATAATTATTAGTATCCTGAAACAGCTTGCGAAATCCCTTGAAATATTGCAGGACTGGCGCGAAATTGTTTCAGTAACGTTTTGGACAATAATGTTGTGGCTCGCAATTGCGCTCCCAACATGGCTTGTTTTATTGGCGTTTGACCTTCCGCTGAGTTTTAGTGACGCTCTTTTCATAATGGGGTGGGCTGCCTTTGGGTCAATTGCGCCAACGCCAGGCGGTGCCGCCGGTGCTTTTCATGCGGCTACTGCGGGCGGTCTAATTTTTCTCAACGTAGCACCGGAGCAGGCGGCGGCGGTTTCAATAGTGATGCATCTGGTTTATTTCGCACCGGCGGTTATTTTTGGTTTATACTACTTTTTACATGGAGACATAAGTATTTCGCGTTTTAAGAACTTGATGTCGTCGGATCCGGAGACTCATGAGAATGATTCTCCAACGGGCGGTGAGGCAGGAGCTGTTCACCTTTCTAACTAACGAAATTATGCGATGTCCATTTTGCGGAATAGTTGAGGATAAGGTTGTCGATTCACGGGAGACAAAAGACGGCGATTCGATACGGCGAAGGCGAGAATGTCTCGGCTGCGGACGGCGTTTTACTTCTTACGAACGGATTGATGAAATTCCGTATGTTGTGGTTAAAAAAGACGGTCGGCGCGAGAGTTTTGACCGGAACAAGATCATTTCCGGTTTGCGACGCTCAACCGAAAAACGCCCGATTTCGATGAATCAGCTGGATGAGATTGTCGATCAGGTTGAAAAATATGTGCAGGAATCCCCTGACCGCGAACGCCAGACCAATGAGATCGGTAAAATCATAATGAAAGAGCTGAAAAAACTCGACAAAGTCGCTTATGTTCGTTTTGCCTCGGTTTATCTAGAGTTTGAGGATGTTTCCGAGTTTATGACCGAGCTAAAAGATCTAGTTAGGGCTAGGAAAACTGCAAAGAAACCGAAAGAAAAAATCGGGAAATCGAAATAAAATATGAGCCACGGACGACCTAGGATGATGCCAGCGACAGATTTCGGACTTGAAACTACCGAGCTTCGACGTTTGCAACAAAGAGTTGAAAGATTATTTTCGGCGTTGGAAGAGGCGGTTGAAATCAAATCGACAGATTCGTTTAATTCGTTTTCGCCTACCATTGATCTTTGTGAATCGGAAAAGGAGGTTGTTGTTACGGTTGAACTTCCGGGTGTTTTGGCGGACGACCTGGAATTGAGCGTTACTGCAAAAGACATTTGTATCAAGGGCGAGAAAAAACACCCTCGCTGCCCAGAAAAAGCGATTTCACATTTTTGTTGCGAAAGATCGTACGGTTTGTTTCAACGAAGAATAAATCTAAGGTGGGCGATAAATATCAATAAAACGACCGCCGAACTTAAAGACGGCATGCTCCTTATACATATGCCGAAACTCACCGACCGACGCGGGAAATCAGTAAAAATTCCAATCAAGGTTGATGAGTAGGTCCTAAAGATAGTTTGATATTGTTCGTAAAAACTGGACCCGGCTTAAAAAATAAGCTTCGCTCAATAAAGTAATTCGTGATTGAACTGTTATTCAAATACAACTTTGCCCTTTAGTATTTTTTTAATTACCATAACTCACTTATGGATGAACTTGGAGATTTTTCCGAACAGCTTGGTGAAACCGATGTGAATGAATCTATCATGCAGATTCCTTCACAATTACCGGTTCTGCCACTGCGCGACATTGTTATTTATCCTTTTATGATCGTTCCGCTTTTTGTTTCGCGGGATCGGTCGATCCGTGCGGTTGATGAAGCTCTGAGCCAAAACCGCATGATTTTGCTCGTTTCGCAGAAAGATTTAGACAAGGAAGATCCCACTCAAGAAGATCTCTATGCCGTCGGTACAGTGGCGGTGATCATGCGTATGTTGAAGCTTCCTGATGGAAGAATCCGCATCTTAACGCAAGGGCTTTCACGCGCACTGGTCAATTCAGTTGATTCTACCGGAGATTTTGTAAAATGCGATCTCACACCAATTACAGAGCCGTCTACCCCAATGGATTCGCTGCAGGTTGAGGCGATGGTAAGAAATGTTCGTGACTCCATGGAAAAGGCGGCGAACCTCGGGAAAAACATTTCACCCGAAGTTTTAGCGATAATTTCGAATCTCGACGATGCAGGTAGACTTGCCGATCTCTCCGCTTCCAACCTCGAATTGCGGGTCGAAGATGGTCAAAGTGTCTTGGATATTTCTGATCCGATTTCACGTTTGCGGCGGGTAAATAAACTCCTGAGTAAGGAGATCGATGTTTTAACGGTTCAACAGGAAATTAACACTCAAGCTCGAGCCGATATTGATCGTTCACAAAGAGAATATTTCCTAAGGCAGCAACTGAAAGCGATTCAAATGGAACTGGGTGACGGCAATGAGCTTTCCGAAGAAATTGACCTCTATCGTGAGAAAACGTTGGAAGCGGAAATGCCGGAAAAAGCTGAAGAGGAGACCCTTCGCCAACTTAAGAAGCTCGAGCGAATGCATCCCGATACGGCTGAAACTGCGACTTTACGTAATTGGCTGGATATAATGACGAGCTTACCCTGGTCAAAAAGCTCAAAGGACAACTTGAATCTAAAAAAGGCTCAGGAAATTCTTGACGAAGATCACTACGGTCTCGATCGCGTAAAAGAAAGAATTATAGAAGCTCTTGCCGTTCGCAAACTCAAAGAAAAACCAAAAGGCTCAATCCTTTGTTTGGTAGGACCTCCCGGCGTAGGGAAAACTTCGCTTGGTCGCTCCGTTGCTCGCGCTTTAAACCGAAAATTTGTCAGGCTCTCGCTTGGCGGTCTGCACGATGAAGCAGAGATTCGCGGACATCGCAGAACATATGTTGGGGCTATGCCCGGTCGAATTATTCAGGCGATCCAGCAGGCAGAGACAAACAACCCTCTTATTATGCTTGATGAAATTGATAAGGTTGGCGCAGATTTTCGCGGCGACCCGTCATCGGCGTTGTTAGAGGTGCTTGATCCTGAGCAGAATTTTGCTTTTCGCGATAATTATCTGAACCTCACGTTTGATCTATCAAATGTGATGTTTATGACGACCGCCAATATTCTCGATACGATCCAACCCGCACTTCGCGATCGGATGGAAGTAATCAGGCTTTCCGGCTATACCGAAGAAGAAAAACTTGAGATCTCGAAACGCCATCTTTTACCAAAACAAATTGACGAAAACGGACTTCAGAAAAAGGACATAAAAATCTCGGATACGGGGCTCAAGGCAATGATTTCGCAGTATACGCTCGAAGCGGGTTTACGACAGCTCGAACGGGAAATCGGTAAAGTGTGCCGCAAAATAGCCCGTAAGAAAGCGGTTCAGGGAAAACGCTTTAAACCGATTCGCGTTAATCAGACGAACGTGGTCGATTTCCTTAGAACACCAAAGATATTTCCGGAAACAGCTCTCAAGAAAAGTCAGGTTGGGGTTGTAACGGGCTTAGCTTGGACTGCGGTTGGCGGTGTTATTCTGTTTATCGAAGCTATTAAGACAAAAGGTAAAGGCAAACTTGTTTTAACTGGTCAGCTTGGCGAAGTAATGCAGGAATCTGCCCATGCTGCGTTCTCATACGCAAAGGCAAATGCCTCTCGTCTTCGAATCGACATCGACGAATTTGATAAGGTTGACATCCACGTACACATTCCGGAAGGAGCGATCCCTAAAGACGGACCTTCTGCGGGTATCACGATGGCAACAGCACTTGTTTCGGTTTTGTCGAACCGGCCCGTCAAAAAAGATATCGCGATGACCGGCGAGATCACTCTGCGGGGCAACGTATTGCCGATTGGCGGAGTCAAAGAAAAACTTCTCGCGGCAAGACGAGCGAAAATAAAAACTGTCATTTTACCGGCACCAAATGAACGGAATTTAGACGATTTACCGCAGGAAATTACACGCGATTTGAACTTTATATTCGTAGACGATGTCCGTCAGGTTTTGAGCGCAGCATTAATGGAACCGAAAAAGGTTCGACGAGAGCGAAAAACGTCCAAGTAAGTAAGCCAAAAGGCGTATATTTTGGGGTAAATTTACTTTGACAGTGATTTTTGAGCGTGTTACCGTAGTTAAAGGTTCGTCTGCAAGCCCGAGTTGATGAGTAAAACTCTAAATGGCTGCGGGACGTTAACATTTATAGTAGCTAACTAATAACGCAATTTATTCAATTCGCATCTTTGAATGTGAATGCATTTTTTTATGGATTATAGACGTACGATATTAAACTCTTTTTCTTTCAAAACACCTTTATTAGCAGCCCTTGCAATGCTTTTCCTGGGTGTTTTTGTTAGTGCTCAAACTACATTAAATCAGGCAAATCGCGACAGCGGTAAGCCGGATCAGGTCAAAAGTGCGGAGGAAAGAATTGATCAGATAACCCAGGATTCGGGAAGATATTTTAAGCAAGGTTTGTATAATTTGCTTGACCGACGCGGAACGGAAGCCCGACAGGACTTCGATAAATCTGTAGAAGTTTTTCTGATGTCCGGAGTCAATGTTCAGCGAAATCAAAAGCTTCGCGAATGTTATAACCAACTTATCGAAACGGTTTTTCGAATTGAGTTTTCGGCGAACACGCAACAGGCAAATTTGCGAAGTTTATCAGCTGTATGCGGTTGGGATATAAAAGATGAATTGGCTGACAATGTCGCTAAATTGATTCAAAAGAATAATTCAGCACCAAGTATCAATCGTTCTGCGCCGTCATCCGACACGGTCGCGATCAATGATTCGCCGGACATTCTTCAACTTGGATTTTCGGAGCAAAAGTTTGAGCCGTCGCCTCTTGACGAGCTATCCAAGCTTGAGCTCACCGAAGAAGAAGTAAATGTCGATACACCGGAAGCGCAGCAGGAATACGAATATATTCGAGTCGCCGTAGAGCGAAATAAATCTTTCGGATTTTCATTTCAAATGCATCGGCTCGTTCAGCAGTTTATAAACTATTATCGTGGACGCGGACAAAGAACGATGGAAGTCGGGCTCTATCGATCAGGAATGTTTATGTCGATGGCGCGAAGGATATTTCGTGAGGAAGGCGTTCCTGAAAACGTAGCTTGGCTTGGTCAGGTTGAGAGTGCCTGGAAACCGACGGCAGCGTCGTGGGCATCCGCTTCCGGGCTGTGGCAGTTTATTCCGGGAACGGGCGCACGATATGGCTTGCGAAGGACGGCACACTTGGACGAGCGCCAGAGTTTTGAGCAAGCAACCCGTGCTTCTGCGAAATACCTGAGGTTTCTAGCAAACCGTTATAACGGAAACTGGGAACTTGCGATCGCCGGATATAATTGCGGCGAAGGCAATGTCGACCGTGCTATTCGAAGAGCTGGTGTGAGCAATTTTTGGGCGGCTTATCCATATTTACCACGGGAAACACGGAACTATGTTCCTAATATTTTAGCCACGATCATCATCGCTAATAATCCGACACAATATGGTTTTGGGCACGTTCGTCCGTCGAACCCGCTTCAATATGATCGTGTGAGGGTTCCGGCTTCGACCAGTTTGAATTTAATTGCGCAGGCTGCAGACACAAGTGTCGGCTACCTGAGATATCTAAACCCCGAGTTGCGAACCAATGGCACACCGCCGGAGCCGTATATAATTCGTGTTCCGCGAGGTCGTGCTGATGAAGTTGTAGGGATCTTCAGGCGAATACCAAATTCAGATAGAAATACTGCTAGATTGGCGAGTTCGTCGCAGGGCGAATCCTGGGAGAATATATCCCGCCGTACTGGTGTCAGTGTTGCGGAATTGTTGAGATCAAATCCTGGCATGAAAAATCCGACAGGGCGGGTGATCGTTCCGATGAAGGGAAATGGTGTCACAAACACGTCTTATTCGCGCCCGACAACGCCGGTAGTTGCCGCCAACATAAAGGTCGTCAAGGCACAAACGGGAGATACGGTTGAAAAACTTGCTAAGCGTTACGGGGCTTCGCCGGTTGAAGTAGCGAAATTTAATGGGCTGCTTACAACATCTCGCTTAAACGATGGCCGGGTAATTAAGATCCCGACTAAATAACTTTTTCAAAACGAATAAAAAACCGAACGTGAGCGCTCATGTTCGGTTTTTCTGTTTGGGCTTTTAATTTTCGAAGCTTCCTAAATATATCGAAATAACACGGGTCGGCTAGGACTCGCGTCGGCTTCGAAGGCGGCAATCTGCAGGTTAAGCAGATAATTGCCGTCTCTTATTTCGTTCGGGATATAGACCAGCTCAGTTATAGTGCTGTCAAATCGGCTGCTTTCCGAGGTTTCAAACTTTCCGGGTTCGATATCCCAGAATAGTCGATGGTTTGTGAGCTGACCGTTATCGAAAATTCTGTCGATCGACGGAAGGTCGACGAGGAGATGTTTGACTTTCAATTTCACAATGAATTCCATTGCATCGTTGGAGAAATATGGCGGAACGAATTCGCCGTATTTTTGTGACAATTTGCTTTCGCTATTCGGAAGCGTTCTGACAACCAACGCAGCGTGTGAAAGCGTATCGCGGGCGTTAGAAGCGTTTGTAGCAAGTGCATTCTGAATGTTGGATTTAGTGATGATCTCGTCGTTCGGCGAGCTCTCGAAGGTAACTTTGTCGTCGGTTTTAGCGGATTTCTCAGGATTAATGGAAATCAAGGTACAAGGAATAAAAACATCTTGCAAACATTCGCGAATCGAAATTCGCTCCCGGGTAATATGACCAATGCATTCGGTATGAGTTCCATTGCAGTGCGGGATTAATGTGTACTCCTCGAAATTACAGCTGCCTCCCTGCCTCGTATCTCCGATCAGATCTCCCGCGTCGCAGGGCGTCGATACTGCATTTTTCACTCCGTAAGAGTTGGGTTGCGGGCCATTAAATTTTAAAGGGATCGAGATATCAATTGGTTGAGAAAGATCAACCTCAAAAATACGGTCGTCGAATTTTGTGAAGAACTGCATTTAATTTTAAGGATATAAGAAGGTTGGATCCAAAACAATTCAACTGCGGATGGTGAGACCCGAAGTTGAAAATTTCCCTAAGCTAACAACAAAGATCTGTGATCCTCGCAAAACTGCGGGGTGACCGCGAAATAGTTTAAGTGTCAGTAGTCGAAATGTCCTTTGCGACCATACTCGAATTGAGCTCGTTTACCCGCAGCATTGCCGCAGTCCTTGTTTCGATGCCAAGTTTTACATAGATATGCTCGACATGTTTTTGAACCGTTCGTGTGCTGATATCCAAAAGCATTCCAATTTCCGGATTAGTCTTACCCTGAGCGATCAAAAACAGAACTTCCGATTCGCGCTTCGTCAAACCAAGAACCATTAAGCTTTCCGGCTGTATTTGAACCGTCTCTTTCAGAAGAAGTGTTTTCCGACGTGCAAGGCTATCGACGATCAAACGAATTACCAACTCATCGCCATCCGCTTCGACAACAAAAGGATCATTCGTCATTTGGATTCCCGATTTATTACGGGTAAAACGATATAGCTTCATCCAGTTTGCCAGTTCGGCAGGCACTCCATTCGAATCTTTCTCGCCTTTCGGAAAATATTTCTGCAGCATTTTTTCCGTAAATTCAGTTGCTTGCACGACCTCGGATGAGCGATTGAAAACCATCGCACCTTGATGCCAAATCTCCAAAAGGGATTCGAGCCAGGTGGTTTCGTCGGCATCGTGCTTTTTAGACAGAATCGTAGAGAGATTTAAATTTGGGCGCGCTCTTGGAATAACCTGTCGGGTAAATTCAGCCTTAAATGAGGTTGATATGGCTGAAAACCGGTTTATAACTTTCGTTCTTCGATAATTTTTCATAAATTGGACCCCCAAGAACTTTCATTCTTCGGTAAAACTAGATACTCAGGTGTTAGAGTCAACTCAAAACCATTCGATCTTTAACCAAAGGACGTTTCGGGGGAAACGCAACTCTGTTTTAGGGTCGGATTCGCTATGTTCGTTACGAACGGTATAAATATCTAATACCGCCGTATATCCAAAAAATACCGATGCCTATAAAGAGCTTTAAAGATCCAACCAAAATATTGGACTTCTAAACCCTTGCAAATCAATGTCTTAAGTTACTAGTGTTTTACTATTTACCACGTAATGAATTTCCTTGTCAAGATTTTTTTTGGGAACTGAGTGTTTCGAGAGGAGAACCGAAAGTCACTTACAAAGATCGGTCTTTCTTAATGTAAAAACTCAGCTAATGAGACACAAAGGTAAGAAAAGAGGAAATTAGTAAGCCTCATATTTGAAGAAAATTCACAAAGTGCTCAAACTATATATGACGCACTTTCAACCAAAGCACACAATATATAGATTTTCATATTTTCCACACTTTTTCATTTTCCGTTTCTAATTCGCCTCGGATCACCTTCCTTCTCCAATCGATCCAACAAACTTTAATTCACAACAATCGCTTCCCAAATCTCGCTCGCACTTGCCGGCGCGATCCTGACGCTGCGTTAAAGCTAGGCGCCCGGGGGAAAAAGGCGGGGTCAGAAATCAAACGCCTGTAAACAGTGACCAAAACGCCTTCTACGCAATTAAACGTATTTTCAAGTTTTCTACGCTCCCGTATAGTCGCAGTAATTCTTTCGTATCGCATTTCGTAAAGCGGACATTAACAAGTGGTTCGCGATGGTTTTCGGAGTTTTCATATTTCTTCCGAAAACCATCAACGGATGCGAGTTTTAAAAAAAGAAGATTGTAAACGTGTTTGATCGGCGGGAGAGATTTTGAAAAGACGGTTGAATGTAAGTCAGGGGGAGTGATGAATTTTAGACCGGTAGCACGAGACAAAGATTTAGTGGTGAAAAAATTAAACGACGAGGTTGTCGTTTACGACTTGAAAACCAATAACGCTCTCTATCTGAATGAGACATCCGCATTGATCTGGCATTTGTGCGATGGAAACCGGAGCGTAGCGGACATACGGAGCGAGCTCAAAGACGAGTTTGGTCTGATGGTTTCAGAAGATTTCATACTTTTTGCGATTTACCAGCTGCGAAGGGACAAGCTTCTTTCTGACAGCAATGAGATCGACAGATATTTAAAAAAGTTCTCGGGAAGATGGGCAATTGAAAAAATTGGACGGGTTAGGTTGATGGCTTTGCCGAGCATTACATCAGTTACCGCACCTACGGCGATTGCAGCTTCTTGTCTGGCAGTACCATCCCGAAAGGGTGCCCTTAAAACTGCGCATGTTTAAGCCAAAGTTCAATTTTATCACGCGAAAGAGCGGGTTCACGGCTCGCTCAAATGCGTGAGAAGAAAAATGGAATCTGTCGGCGATTGATACTTTCCATTGAACCACGAGGAAGAAATTGGCAGCGAATTGCTGCAGCAGGCAAATATTAAACGATTGAATTTTGTACACCGGACATATTCAAAGGATGTTTTTTTGAAATAAAAATTTACGAATAAAAGGGTTCGATGAACTCACAAGTTAAGTAGGACGGAGGAAATTATGGAATACAGACCAATAGCACGAAGCTCAGAAATAGTAGTGCAGCAAGTTGGCGATGAGACGCTGATCTATGACACAAAGTCTCACAAGGCGAAATGTTTGAACGAAACATCCGCGATGATCTGGAAGCTTTGCGACGGCAAGAAAACTGCCATGGAAATAACGATGGCCTTGAGCGCAGAGCTCAAAACGAAGGTCGACGAAGAACTCGTCTGGCTTGCATTTGATCAGCTGCAAAAAGAGGAGCTTCTCGAGGGAGAGAATTTTCTTTCAAGATTTGAAGGAACATCGCGTCGCGACGTTATTAAGAAGGTGGGTTTCGCTGCAGTGATAGCGCTTCCAATCGTAAGCTCGGTCGTGGCACCAACGGCTGCGCATGCTGCGTCCGTTCCAGCCTGTACCGCCGGCAGCCCCCTAGCGTGCGAATGTGCGGGGACGGGTGGAAACGGAACCCCAGCTTGTGTTGCGGCTTTCAATGAAGCGGGATATAAGTCGACGAGAGCTGGTAATGGTCCCTGTACAACTAACGACCTCAGCTGTGTGAGTACAAGCTCGAATAAATGTACGTTTCCAGCGTTTCCTAATCAAGACAAGTGCTGCGAAGTATTGTTCGCTCCCGGTTGCAATAACGGTAACGGGGGAGAATGCTGCAAGATACCTTCACCTTCTTAACGATATGAATAACAGGAGATAGATCATGAATATAGACACTTTAATACCAATCGCAATGGCGATTATCGGCGCACTCATCGCGTACGCAGTAGGCTTCGGAGTTGGACGGCGATCAGCATACGACGATGTTGCTGTGAATCTCGGGAAACCGAAAAACGCTGGTTTACCGGAAAATTCGGTTGCCATGAAGGGATGGGTCGTAACCCAGATGTTCAAGTAGCAATTAGATATTTGTTGGCAGGATTCGTCCTGCCAGGTTTAACACTCAGGTTAGTCATACACGAGTTCAGTCATGTGTGCTTAACCAATAAGCTCAAGGCTTTTATTTAGGAATAATCGGAGGAAATAATGCTCAGAAAAAATAGCTTACAAAAATTTTTAACGACGCTGACAGCGATCGCTGTAATGTGCGTTTACTCAAATGTTGCGTTTGCCCAGGCAGACGACATGGGTTCTATCACCGTTACGGGAAACGTTTCGGTAAATGGTCAACCGGCGGTTTCGTCCGGAACGGTTGTAACGGGAAGCAAGATCACTTCGGGTGCGAATTCAGGCGCGGTCGTTAGTTTTGGCAAAAACGGAAGTATCGAACTCTTTGAAGATACGACGATCGACCTCAAATTTACATCAAATAGTATTGTCGCGATGTTAACTCAAGGGAAGATCAAGGTAATGAATGCGCCGGGCGTCGGAGCAACGGTTACGACACGCACAGCGACGGCAACGGGAGATACGGGAAGAGCAAACAGCTTTGTCGTAAGTTTGGGTTGTGCAGATGACAAAGATTGTCAGGAAACTTTTGTTGAAACTTTCGCAGGCCTTGTTACCTTAACGACTAATTCCGATCAAACGATTAAGCAGGTTCCGGCCGGTGCGAGTGCATCTTCAGGCGATGCTTGCAGTAAAGCTTGTGTGCGCCCGGGAGCTCTTCTTCCGATCGCTCTTGCTGACGGCATCAACACAGGACTTTTAGCCGCATTATTTGGCGGCATCGGCGCGGCTGTAATAGCTGCGGTATTGTTGGGCAGTAACGATCCGGTTATCCCCGGCGGCAACGTTCCGGTCGTCAGCCCATCCTCCTGAGGCGAAAGCCGCAATTTAATCTGGCAATCTGAGCTGGGTGTAGTAAATTCTGCAACCAGCCAGATTAAATTGCTTGATTAACTGCCGGCTTTTCGATAATTATCGTACTTCACAGCGTATCGAAAAGGCTTCATTTTGCCTTTTTTCTCTGCGACGGCGACGGTGTTAACCTCAGTCGTCACCCAAATACCACTTTCAAGACGCTTGCGAATTGCAGTTGAATTGTAGTTCGCCAGCGTTTTTTGCGATTTGTTTCCGGTTGTAGCTTCGTCCGGGAAAGTGCTTCCCCAGAATTTTATTATTTGAGATTCTTTTACTGATACAAAGATCGTTCCCACAAAGACGCGGAAGTTCGAAATATGCGGATACTTCCTGGCAATTGCGTCAAATACGGGTTGAGCCGGTTTGTAAACGGTGTATCTGGCAACCTCTTCACCGTTGAGAGTTGTGAAATAGTCAAATTTTACAGGCATATCTTCCAGATACGAGGCTGACCAGAAAGTTTCTGAAGCATCAGCGCTTACAGCATCCAGATTCAGGATACAATCGGGCATTGCTGCGTTTGCTTTCCTGAAGAGTTTGCTAATATTCTCATTCTCAAAAAAGGCCTTTCCTTCCGAAGTTCGGGAAACGGTTCGTTTTCTCGAATAGCGGTCTGTTACTTTTTGCTTTTTCCAACACTGAAGCTCGAAATCTTCATCATACTTAAACTCATTCATTTTGTAATAAAGAAGTTTTTCATTGGAGAGTGCGGCGCTTAAAAGGTTTTCAGAACTTTTCGGATCTTTCGCTTTTGCAGTTTCAAATGAAGCCTTAATTGAAACCGGTTCGAGCCCTTTTTGCGAGAGTTTTGTCTCGATCGGTTTTGGCAGGCTGCCCGACAGATCAATTTTCTTAGAATCAATGGGCTTTGAAATGGCATTAGGAGAAACCGCGACCGAATCCATTGAAATGGCTTCTGGTTTTGGCTCTCGCCTTACAAGTTTGGGAGGAGCTTCAAACTCGCGCCAATTATTTGCGACTGCAGGTTTTTGATTCTTCAAATTTTCAAGAGCAGCACCTTTCTTCGCCGTAGATCGTTGTTTGTTAACGGATGCCATTTGCGACTGATCCCGAACATTGCGTCTGCCCTGGAAGCTTATGACATATCGACTGGGTTGCTGAAGGCGAGCTTTGTAAAAACTGCTCCTCTTCATAAACTTCTCAATCGTTTGTTCCATATTAGAATCAATTTTCGTTTGCTCGTACCTCGCCCATGAATCGTTCCAAACCTTTGGCAGGCGGCGAAATTTTTCCCGTTCATCAGTTTCACGCGCGATCCGTCCCATGATTCTGAAGCCGCGTTTTTCCAGTTCCGCTTCAGGAAGTGCTGAGCCGGTTTCCCAAAGTGTGTAAAAATCATAAATATGACGCAATTCGTGCATCGCCAAAAGGAAGAAAACTTTCTGATCGGCATATTGCGGCCGTATATAAACGCTCGCACTAAAATCATGCCCGCCGCCGCGTGTAAACGGCTCAGCGGCTAGCGCGATCTGTCTCGGTATTCCTTTCCTCATCGGACGAATTTTTACGTTTTCGTTGAGAAAAACCTGCCAGATCTTCTGGAGCTCATCCCGCAATTCCGGAGACCAGTTTGTGCTATTCAGCTCATCGGAAACCATCTGAAACGCGTTGCAGAAAAGAATCCGCTGATCAGCGGGAATTTCGCCGGCAAATCTTTCGCGATCCAGATTTGACAAGACGCAGCCGTTCTCAAAACCTTTCAACGTCGGATTCGAGAATTTTATTGCGCTCGCACTTAAAGACGATAAGCCGGGCGACTCAATTTCTACAAAGAGATTTGATAGGAAGGTTGTCGGCTGGGAAGGTAAAAAACTTTTAATATTTTGTCCAAGTATGCTTGAAGTTGAAAAAAGAAGTGTTAAACCTAATAGCAGGGACGGGGAAAAACGGAGAAATGTCATTAAAACCTCACTTCGGTAATCGAATAATCTCGGGCGAGATTTTCGATTTTGATCGTCCGCATTGCTACGGAGTCACCATTTTCGGATAAGATTTCAGGGGGCAAGAATTTGCCACCTATTTAAGTATAGTGATAAACAATGTTGATTTCCAGCAAAGAATGTTAAAAGTATCGAATATTTCCAAAAATATTTGATTCTTGAGGTTTTAAATAAAAAAAGCACCGCCAAGAAAGCGGTGCCTGAGATCGATGATCTGCTGGAATTTTATTCGGGGGTGTCTTTATTTAGCCATTTTTCATAGGCTCTGAAATCGGATTTCCTTCCGAGGAAATCCTCGACAAGTTTATCGGCGGGTTTCGAGCCACCCGGCGCGAGTATGAGATCACGATAACGTTTTGCAATGCCCGGGGAAAATAGATTTGAAGTGTCAAACTTGCTGAATAGATCTTTTGATAAAACGAGCGACCACATATACGTGTAATAGATCGCGGAATAACCATCGAGGTGCCCAAATGCAGCCTGCATGTGGGTTTCTGCAACAAAGGGATACGGTGAATATTTATCGGCGATTTCCTTAACGAGTGCATCCGTATTGACGGCCGAAGGTTGGCGGTCATAGATGCTGAGAGAAAGACGTGCATATTCCATTTGTCTGGAAACCCGCAATCCTTTTCCAAATTCGCTCGCACGATTCATCCTGTTTACCAACTCAGTTGGAATCGGTTCGCCGGTTTTGTAATTTTTCGCAAACGTTTGAAGCGTCTCCGGATTTCTCGCCCATTCCTCAAGCATCTGTGAAGGCGCTTCGACAAAATCCCATTCAGTTGTTATTCCGCCGATCCCGATCCATTTGTGACGCCCTGCAAACAGTGTGTGAAGAAGGTGGCCAAACTCGTGGAAAAACGTTTCAACATCGCCCTGTTCCATTAACCCGGGATTGTCTTTTGTCTTTTCCGGAAAATTGCACACAAGAGTCGCTTCCGGAATTTGCTCGCCTAATACTCCTGTTCTAACACCAAACTGTGCCGCGTGGCTATATTTTCCCTCACGCGGATGCATATCTAGATAAAAACGCCCAACGAGCTTTCCATTTTCAAACATTTCCCAGCATTCGACCGAAGGATGCCAAACCGGAACATCTTTTCGCTGTTTGAACGTCACGCCAAAGAGTTTGCTTGTGACAGTCAATACTCCGTCTTTAACCTGCGGATACGGATAGTATGGGCGAACGCTTTGCGAATCAAAGCTGTAGTTTTCCTTCGAAACCAATTCGGTGTAATAGCTCGATTCCCAGCGGTTCACTACCATTGCACCGGGCACATCTTTTTGTTTTCTTTTTAGGAGTTCCTGATATTCCCGTGCGGCGCGAGCAGTCGAAGCGTTGACAATTTTCGTTATGAAATCCGAAGCGTTACCAGCGGATTTGATCATCTTGTCGGCGGTCACGTAATCGGCGTAATTAGCGAATCCGAGCAATTTGGCTAATTCATAACGCTTTGCCGCGAGGCGGTCAAGAACCTCGATATTTTTCGGAAAGGCGCGATTATTGTAGGCTAAATACATTTTCCTGCGCAGCTTTTCACTTTTCGCATATGAAAAAACGGGAATTGAATCCGGATAATCTGTGGTAAGAATGATCTTTCCTTCGGCGTTTGGTTTGTGGCTGTCAATATAATCCTGCGGCAGCCCTTCGAGCTCCGAAACACCGTCAACTTCAATAGTTAGTTTTCCGTCGCGAATATTTCGTCCGAATTCCTGCCCGATCAAGACGATCTCATCGTTTAAAGCCTTGATCTTCTTCCGGGTTTCTTCGTCTTTATCGACACCCGCCAGTTTAAAACTGCGCAATGTTTTTTCTACATAGTATTTTGTTTCGGCATCGGCACCGCTCAGATCCATTGCCGCTAAGGCATCGAAAACTTGACGATTGAGTGAAAGTTCACTGTAAAATGTGGAAATCTCCTGCGACAATTTTTCCGCGGCTGTCCGGAACTTTACGTCAGGATGAACCTGCTCCATCAATCCCGATTGGCTGCCTGCGGAATCCAGCAAAAGCTGCATATCATCATACACAGCAAGGGTATTTTCAATCGTTCGTTTGCCTTTGACCGCGAGCATTTTTTTCAACGCTTGATCAGCCTTTTTGAGCCTACTTTCCTGAAGCTTTACAAATTTATCCGTGGTTAAACCTTTTGTCCAAAAAGGCTTATCGCCGCTTGCCAAAACCCTAGTATTTACCGAAACAGTCATAATAATTGCAGTTGTTAACAAAAATAGTTTTTTTATCATTCAATTCTCCGCGTTTTCCAAATATTTTTCCAATGTCGAACAAACTTTCGTTTTAGGAGAGACTTTGCAATCTATTGGATGCGAATGAGTCCACTATGTTGTAAATAAATTATAAGTATCGCGCGGAGCTGCTTAACTATTTGGCCCGATCTTTCAATATCCGTTCTAAATTTGCGAATCTACCAAGCATTTGTTCTTGAATGCGCTCAGTTTTTTCGTGAAGATGCGCGATTTCGAGCTCGGCTTTAATGTTTACGTCATATTCGACATCGGATCGAATATGATCTTTTTCCGATTGGCGGTTCTGCGAGATCAAGACAAAGCACGACAGGAAAATTGCTTCGAGCGAAACGATCATCGTTAGCAAACCAAATGGAAACGGATCAAGCTGTTGGATCCCCAGCGGAAAAACATTGATCGCAATCCAAACGATAAAGATGAGCGCGTTTATTATCAAAAACTGCATACTGCCGCTAAACCACGCGATCCAATCGGCTATTCTTACAAGCGTCGGGAGCTTTTCCTCCATTTCGTCATTGACGTTTCGCGCAACGCGGCTCCGAAGCAGATTGTCCGCATCACGCAGCATTTCTCCCATCGCCGCGAGCATGTTTAACCCCGTGTCGGGTTTCTTTTGAAATAGTAGAAGAAGGTCGTCACGGTCAAGGGCAAAAAGCTCTGTAGGTTCGATTGCGACAGCAGACGCCGAACGCGGGCGATTATCGAGCATCGAAATTTCGCCAAAAATATCATCCTCTTTGGCTATCTTTAACACGATCTTTTGACCGGAATGATCTTTTATGAATAGTTCGACAGCGCCCGATCTAACAATGTACAGAGATTCGCCGATATCGCCCGCATTAAATAGAGTCTCGTCCATCTCAAGGAGCCTGGAATCGATCACAGAAGCTAATTCTACTAGTTCGTCCTGATCAAGGAATTCGAACAATTTGATCTCAGCGAGATCGGAAGGGTTACAAGGCATAAATTTTATATCTCGATTTTACTAAACTTTAACCAGCATGGATGAATTATACTAGGATTAGTATAAAAAGGTAGCAATAATTTGGAGCCATCAGCCTACTACAATAATCGATCAAATCGCTGCGACTTGCTTCATAACTTGATTCAAATCAAGCGTTGTTATATCGGTTACTTTCCCGCAAATTTCCATTAGTAATTCATTCTGCGCGTTCCCGCGTTTCAATGCTTCCGCGTATGGAATTTCCTCCCGAAAGGTTACAAGCGAATACTTTGAAAAATAGTCGGGAAAGGTTTGTTCGAGCTTCATTTCAAGTTCGCGTCTGCGTACGAAAACGGGATCGGTAACGGCGTCGCGCATTTCGTAAAAATTTTCGACTGCCATATCCGCGATTGCGTCAGTGTTTTCTTTGCGCTGCTTTCCGTACTCTTCAAAAACCACTTCCCAATTCGTATCGTGTCTTTCGATCAGTTCGTTTAGCACGCGGCAATCTTCGAAAGAGGCGTTCATTCCTTGACCGTAAAACGGCACAAGCGCGTGTGCAGAATCGCCGAGAAGCAGAGATTTCCCTCCGACATTCCACGGGAAACATTTGATCGTGCCGAGATTTCCCGTTGGATTTGTAAAGAAATCGTGGGCAAGCGTCGGCATCAAAGGTATCGCATCGGGGAAGTTTGCTTCAAAGAACGCAAGCAAAGAATCAGAACCACGAGCGCTAGCGAGCGGTTGATCGATTTGACTTGAGATATTCGCGTTTACCAAGTCGCTACCGCTTCCTGTTCTGACTTTTCCCCACCGACCTGTATCAATCGCTTCGAAACTATCCTCGCCTTCAAACGCCAAAAACAATGTGCACGTAAAACTCCCGTCAAAATTCGGCAGAGCGATCATCATAAATTGACGCCTTGCCCATATGTGGAGAGCGTTTTTTTCCATTCGGAACAAGTCAATTCTATTTTCGTTAGCGTTTAGTTTGATTGCGCCACTTGATTCTCCCTCATTTAACAGGTCGCTACCGCTCTCTGTTCTGATTGGAGGAATCGATAGTTCCTTGTAGCCGTGTTCGAGGAACTCTTGTGAATAATTGAATCGTTCGATCGAGCGGCACTTCATCATCGCCTGACGCACTGCAGAACCCGCGCCATCCGTCGCGATCAAAGTGTCGCCTTGGACATGAAATGTTTCGCCCGTTTCGCTATTTTCAATCAACGCCTCGCCACTCTCGCAATTAAAATCAACACATCTCTGATTGAAGTGAAAAGTCGATTCTGCATAATTATCAGCTTCATTTATCAAAGCAATATTCAAACCGCCGCGCGAAACCGAGTTGATATATTCACCTTCGCGCCCCGAATATGGCAACAATTTCGTTGCACCATCAACCGAATGAATAAGCCGCCCATACATCGGCACGGCTTCTTTGAGCATATATTCATCCATCCCGACTTCTTTGAGTGCCGCTATTCCGCGATCAGATAATGCCAGATTTATCGAACGCCCGGCAGACATTTCTTCAAGACGCATATCGCCGCGTGATTCATAAACTGCCGTTTCAATCCCCCGTTTTGCCAAATAAAGCGAAAGCAGAGAACCCGATAAACCTGCTCCGATGATGATTACTTTTTGTTTAGACATTATTATTTAACAAAACTCCAAAGTTCTTTTTCCAATTTTTCCAATGAATATTCAACCGCTTCGAGTCTTAAACGCATTGCGTATCTTCGCAGATCGGC
>JBGTGX010000089.1:0-20830 GCA_041746475.1 Pyrinomonadaceae bacterium
TCATCTCGCTTGCGGCGATATTTTTGATCTCTGCTTGCGGATCCGAAAGCGAAACCAAGCGCGCGAATACAGCTCCAGTCGAAGACTCAAATGTTAATGAAGCAACGCCGACACCCGAAATGGGAGGAATACTTGTGCTTAGCGGAACGAGCGAAAGCTTGATGATTCCTTGCAACGGAAGGGAAGTCGAATTGGACGAAGATACGACTGCCAATACATATACTCTAACCGGCGAATGCAAAAAACTGGTTGTTGACGGAGTGTCTAACCGGGTTTATGTAGACAAGGTAGGAGAAATTCAGGTTGTCGGTGCGAGCAACAAGGTCTACTACGGTGAAGGATTGGATGGAAAAGAGCCCAAAATAACGAAGAAAGGCACCAGTTTGATAGTTGAGAAGCAAAAGGCTAAGGAAAAATAATAGCCCGCGCAAATTGCACGAGCTTTTATTAGACTTCGAGCAGATAAGGACTATCAGCCTTGCTTTGCGTAATAAACTTCTTCATACGGCTGCAAAACAACCCAACCTTGTCCACGAAAAGCAAGCTGGAAAGATTCGCCGCTGCCGCGTCCGATGAGGGATTTAAGTGAAATATCCGTTTTGATTTCTGGCTGAAGCGAACTCGACCAAGCAATCGTTGCATTCGGATCCGTAAAAATTGGTGCTTCAGGACTAACGGCCAAGGTGATCGGATCAAAATGAGTTGTGATCGCTACGCTGCCTGTGCCTTGTAGCTGCATGTTGAATAATCCGCCAGCCGCCATTCCCGCCATGCGTTTCATCATTTTGATATCCCACTGAATTGAATCATCAAAAGCCAAAACGTTGTTGCCGTTTACAAAGAGCATCTCGTTTTGAAGTGCGAGAATGCGAACTTTCTTCCCGCTGTCAGCAAAATAAACGCGTCCAATCCCCTCCGCTTTCATCATTGGATTTGCTTCGCCGGTAACAGCCTTCTTGAACATCTTTCCCAAGCCGCCTTCCATTATTCCCTGGCGGACAAACTTCACGTCGCCTGTGTAACCGATCATCGAGCCGAGTTTTGCCCAGACACGGCCGTTTAAATTAACTTCCAGAAGATAAGGATTTTCCAGTTCGAACGGCTCCCGCGCGTTTTCATCCTGTGCCGTTTCATTCAAAAAACTATTTATCGAATATTTGCTCATAATTTAATACCCACCTTTTTGTTTTAATTATATAATAAAGCCATATCGAATAATTTCGTTAGTCTGAATTTTCGTCTTTAAATATTACGGTCAAAACAATACCGAGTAACACAAGAAATCCGCCTAAAAAATGATAACCGCATGAGGTCTCATTCAAAATGCAAACGATCCGCAGAATAAGCTTTTGAAGCTAATTATTTGGATTATATTTCCCGATAATTGCATCCAGTTTCTTTGCCGTTTCGGGATTCCAATGTTCGGGCTGGGTAAAGATCGCACTTTGAGTTGCACCTTCAAAAGGATTTGGCGTTTCTTTCGAATCAACCCGTTTTACGGCTTCCTTCAAAACCAATTGAGCATTGCGAACATTTTTTGTTAAATATTCGACGACCATATCGATCGAAACCGCGTCGTGGTCTTCGTGCCAGCAATCGTAATCCGTAACCAATGCCATCGTCGCATAAGCGATTTCGGCTTCCCGTGCGAGCTTCGCTTCCTGTAAATTGGTCATTCCGATTATGTCCATTCCCCATTTTCGGTAAGTTTCAGATTCAGCTTTCGTCGAAAATGCAGGTCCTTCCATGCAGATATATGTGCCGCCACGATGTATTTCTAAACCGGCGACTGTTTTGCACGATGCTTCCAGAATATCGCCCAGTTCCTCACAAACAGGATGCGAAAACGTGATGTGTCCGACAATGCCTTCGCCAAAAAATGTTGATTCTTTCGCCCTCGCACGCGTTATGTCAAAAAACTGATCGGGAATGCAAAAATCCGTCGGTGCAAAATCCTCGCGCAAACTCCCGACCGCAGAGACACTCAAGATATAATTCACACCAAGCATTTTCATTGCGTAAATATTCGCTCTAAAGGGAAGCTCGGTCGGCGTAATTTTGTGCCCGCGCCCATGTCTTGGTAAAAACGCCACCGTCACGCCTTCCAATTCTCCGAAAATAAAAGCATCCGAAGGTTTCCCAAAGGGAGTTTCTATTTCCAGTTCTCTAACATTTTCGAGTTCCGGCATCTGGTATAAGCCGCTGCCGCCGATTATTCCGATATTTACTTTTTCCATAAAATTTTGTTACTAGTGATTATTCTTTATCACGAAATTTCCATCAATTTTTTCCAAATTTGCTAACGGGGTTTCTGGATCGTGGTAGAAGAGACAAATCCACTTCTCGTCAGCCGCTTGTTTTAATAATCTTCTCTTCGCTTCCAGGGTTTCCGTCGGAAATAGATCAAACCCAGCGATCCATGGCAACAACAAGTGAGCAGTCATGGGTACTAGATCAGCGAAACCGTAAATGATTTTTCCGCCTCGTTCAAGCCGGACGGTTTGCATCGTTTCCGAATGCCCGCGGATCGTCTGTAGCGTTAATCCTTCAGTGACCTCATAGTCATCTGGCTTTAATTCCAGTTGACCGCTTTCCCGCAAAGGTCGCCAATTGCAAGGCAAGTAACTTGCGCGATCACGTTCATGCGGATTTTCAGCGTGTTTGAATTCCGATTCCGACACAAAATAGCGGGCATTTGGAAACTGCGGAATTGGTTTTTGGTCTTCAGTTTTTGGTCTTTGATTTTCTCTTTCTCTTAACGGCTGACTGCTTACTGTTAACTGCTCACTTTTAATTGTATTCCCGCCTGCGTGATCAAAATGAAGATGAGTATTTACAACGATCGAAATATCTTTCGGTTTATATCCGGTTTTTTCAAAGAGTGTCTGTGTAAATGGTTTCTTGCGGAAGATTCCGTAAATTTGTGTTTCTTTTTCCGACCACTTCTCGCCGATTCCTGTTTCGACTAAAATCTTTTCCTCAGGAGTTTCGATGAACAAACAATTCATGTTCATCCTGATCCGGTTTAATTCATCCGGCGGACATTTCTTTTCCCATAAAACGCGCGGGACAACTCCAAACATTGCCCCGCCGTCTAGCCTGAATTCTGTATCAGGAATTATTTCAACTCTGTAATCACCGAAAAACATAACGAAAAATGGATAACGAATAGCGGTTAATGTCTCCAAAAACTATCCATTATCCGCTATCAGTTTCCGATCAGTTTCTTACTTTTCCTCTGACACCTCCGGTGCATCCTTTGGCTGTTCATCACTATTCGGTGCCGGTGGAGGTCCTTCAGGCTGTTGAGGAGGCAACTGCATTCCAGGCGAAAGCTGCGGCTGCTGCGGCATCGGTGGCGGTGTGACGGTAAAATCGGTTGCGACCTCGATCGGATTATTTTTCAAGATCTCAGCCAAAATTTTGTCCTGCTTTTCCTTCTTAAGCAAGTTTGTCACATAATCATCGAGCGGCATTTCCTGCTGCATCGGATTCTCATTATCTTTGACGGTAGTGGAAATCAGAATATGACGCGCGTCATAAGTCCCAACCTTTTTCCCGTCCTTTTCTTCCGAATCGCCTTTCTTTTCAAGTTTGATTATATGATAGCCAAACTTTGTTCTGACAAGATTCGGTGCAATTTCTCCCGGGTTTAGCGCCAGCGCCGCTTTCTCAAACTCCGGAATCATCTGTCCCATCGGAACCTTCTCATAAAGGCCGCCTGTTTCTTTGCTGCCCGGATCTTCTGAAAATTCCTTCGCCAGCGCTTCAAAATCTCCGCCATCTTTTGCTTTCTTTAAAATGTCTTCGGCCTTAGCTTTCTTCTCTTTGACCAGCTCTGGGTGCTCATCAATATATTTAGTAACCTCTTCTTCTTTTACCTCAAGTTGAGGAACAAGTTTTTCACGAGCGTAAAGCTGTGCGAGAAGTTGCGACTGCTGAAGCTTTATTTGAAATTCGACCTTATCCTTAAACTCTTTTCCGAGATCGTCCATTTTTGATTTAGCTTCTTCGGCGTAAATCGAAAATCGCGCATAGGAATCTCGCATTTGCTCTATTTGCTCAGGCGTCATTTCTTGTCCGGGCGGACGCTGTCCTCGACCTTCTTCGAGTTTCTTTTGAGCTTTCAAAAACTCTTGAAATTCAGCTTCGTGGCGTTTTGCTTCTGATTCCTGCAATCTGCCGCCCAAACCGATCGATTCCCAAAATCCTTTTTTGTCCTCTGCGGGTTTTGCCTCGGGTGCTTTTTCTTTCTGACCGGGTTGCGGTTGTTTTTCTGGATCAGGAATCGGCGTCTCGCCATCTTTATTTTCAGGAGTTTCTTTTACTTTATTTGGATCTTCACCCCAAAATTCAGCAACCTGCTTTTCCGTAATCATACTCAGCGGAGGCATCGGCTTATCCTTATTTTTCTCTTTGTCATAGCTCAGAGCCAGTATCGCCTTTTCCATATAAGCTAGCTCTTGCTTGACCTCTGGTTTATCCGCAAAACCGTCCTTCCTTGCCTGGCTGGCGATCGCAAGAAATTCCTGCAAGTTTTTCGCAAGCTCTTTCTTTTGCTCCGGGTTTTCTGCGAGCATCTTTTGCTGCATTGGATTCAGATCCTTGATCAGCATTTCCATTTGCTCTTTAGTGACCTTCGTCAGGCTTACGCTGTGCCCACCAACCTTGCTTTTCCAGAAAACAAGACCCAAGCCGCCCGCGATGATTACGGCGACAAGAATTAACATTTTTACTTTACTGCTCAAAATTATTACCCCTCAATTTTCTCAACTAATTCCAATAAAACTCCGCCCGTCGATTTTGGATGAACGAAAGCGATTAAGCAACCGCCTGCGCCTACTTTCGGCGTTTCGTCTATCAGTCTCGCGCCTTCGGACTTTAGCTTTTCAAGAGACTTCTTAATATCTTTCACCTCGACCGCGATATGATGAATTCCTGCCCCTCGCTTTGCCAAAAACTTGGCAACCGGAGAATCTTCCGAAGTCGGCTCAAGAAGCTCTATATTTGTTTCACCGATCGGAAGCATCGCCACGCGAACTTTTTGTTCGGAAACTTCTTCGGTATGAATGTTTTCCAAACCGAGGGCTCCTTGCCAAAACTTTAACGCCTCCGCGATCTCTTTTGTTGCAATGCCTAAATGGTCGATTTTCATTTCAATAATGCCTCGATAGCTGAATATGGATCGCGTTTTTTTTTCGCAATCTCGATCGCAAACTCGTCGATCTTTTCCCGGGTTCCATTTTCCTCCAATATGTCGGCGAGAAGCTTTTCGCGGAGAAGCTCAAGAAGCCTCCATTTTGCGATCGCGGTTCTCCTTTCGAGACTCTTTTCTCCAGTTTGCAGAAACTTCGAATAGGCTTCGATGGCTTCCGATAGTTCTTCGATGCCCTTATTTTCCGTTGCAATTGTTTTGACGATCGGTGGTTCCCAAAAATCGTGCCGATGAGCGAGCGAAAGAAGTGCTTCAAGTTCTTTTTCGGTTCTATGAACGCCGTCGCGGTCGGATTTATTGATCACAAAAACGTCGCCGATCTCCATTATTCCCGCTTTGATCGCCTGAATGTCGTCGCCCATGCCGGGAACTAAAACGACAACAGAAACATCAGCAGCTTTTACGATTTCAACCTCATCCTGCCCAACGCCTACCGTTTCAACGATAACTTTATCAAATCCGGCTGCGTCTAAAATCGCCACTGCATCTACCGTAGAACGTGCCAAGCCGCCGAGATTTCCGCGTGTCGCCATTGAACGGATAAAAACATTCGGATCCAAACCCAATGTTTGCATGCGAATTCTATCGCCTAAAATAGCACCGCCGGAAAAAGGACTTGAGGGATCGACGCAAATTATTCCGATTTTGCAGCCTTTTTCGCGATAATGAAGCGCAAGCTTATCTAATAACGAAGATTTTCCCGCGCCCGGAGAACCCGTGATTCCGATGACCGCAGCGTTTCCGGTATTAGGAAAGACAGCCTTCATCATTTCAGCCGAATCGTGCGTGGAATCCTCTATCTTCGAAATAGCACGGGCGACTGCGCGATTTTCGCCATTGAGAAGTTTTTCTATAAGTTCGTCCAGCTTCATTTTAGTCAAAACCAAACCGCAATTGTCGCATTTTTCGGTGGAAATTTAAAAACCGTGAGAATCTTTGATTTAAACTTGATTTTAAAAGGCGAAAACCACAAAATATAGGGCTAGTTCCCCATTGCAGCACAATATGTTTAAACTTCAACGTCTGGAAATCACAGGATTCAAATCTTTCGCCGATTACACCGAAATAATCTTTACAGGTAAAGGAATTACGGGCGTAGTCGGTCCAAATGGCTGCGGCAAGTCAAATGTCAGCGACGCAATGTCGTGGGTTCTCGGCGAACAAAGGGCGAGCACACTCCGCGGTGAGGAGATGAAAGACGTTATTTTTCAGGGTACGAACAAGCGGAATCCGAGTGGAATGGCGGAGGTAGTTTTACATCTTGTTCGAGATGAAACTGAATACATCTCCGATGAATCTGAGCTCGAAGATATTGACGAAAAACTCGGAGATATTGATGAAAACGCCGTAGATGTTGACGTTATTGAAGCCAAACACCTTGAGGAAAATCCTGAGGACGAGTTTGTTTCAGAAATTACCGAGGCCGAAGAAGATGAGGAAATGGAAACGGTTCATGCCGCACAGGTCGGATCGAGTCAGACGATTGAAACAAAGGTTAAAACAAAACGCCGTTGGAAACCGCGAAACTTCGCGCTTGATTTCGCGCCGGGAGAAGCGGTAAGTGTTGCCCGGAGATTATATCTTTCAGGCGAGAGCGAATATCTGCTGAATGATAAAACATGCCGCTTGCGGGATATCCAGGATTTGTTTTCGGGGACAGGGCTATCCGGTGCTCACTACGCGATCATTGAGCAAGGTCGGATCGGCCAAATTCTTTCATCCAAACCCTCGAGTCGTCGAGGTTTAATTGAAGAAGCCGCCGGAATTTCCAAGTTTCGAAAGCGCCAGCGTGCGGCTGAAACAAGGCTTGAATCTGCGAAAAATAATCTGGGTCGTATCTTCGACATCGTTTCCGAAGTTGAAAAACGAACACGAAGTTTACGAAGGCAGGCAAATAAAACCAAGAGATACAAAATTCTTCGGGAAGACCTGCGAAATCTCTTAAAGCAAACTTATGCGGCCGAGGGAATTCACCTTACTGAAAAAGTAACCGAACTAAAGTCAAAACTTGGCGATGCGGGTTCGATCGAGCGAGAGATATTAGGGAAAGTTTCGGAAAGGGATGAGGCTTTTCGCACGGCGACGGCAGATGCCCGGCGTGCCGAAGAAAATCTTACCGAAGTAAGAGCACGACACGCGGAAAATGCATTAAATCGTGACCGAGCTGAAAGAGAACGCCGATATCAAAAGGAGCAGATCGTTGAACTAAATTCACGAACCTCGGTTTTAGATTCTGAGATCAAGGTATCTGGAGAACGGATTCGCCTGCTTAAGAACGAGATCGAACGCCTGGAAAAGGAAGAGACGAAAGAAATCGCACTGGCAGAGAAAGAACAATCGACTCTGCTTAAGGCGGAAGAAGATTATCGCACAAAACTCGATGAGCTTAGAAGTATCCAATCAGAGTTAGAACAGGAAAGAGAAAGCCATTTAGAACATACAGCCGCGGTTGAGCGGCTCGCCGAAGTCGAACGTCAGTTTGAAGCGACGCTTGAGAAATTGCGTGAGCGAATTGAGGGTTTGCGCCGGGAAAATGAACGCGCGGAAGAGGTTTTTGCATCGCGAAAAAGCGAATTCGACGAGCTCGAAAAAAGCATCGTTGATGAACGCGAAAAACTCGAAAAACTGCTGGCGGAAAAACAAACTCTCGTCGAGCAAGCTGAGAAAGCGCGCGTTGACCTGGCAATTGAAGAGAATATCCTCAACGAACTTCGGGAAGTATTTTCCCGTCGTAAACACCGCCTTGAAACTCTGAACGAACTTGAAGAGAATCGAGCGATCTACGCCCCAAGCGTACAAAAACTTTTCACCGAACAGAAAAAAATCGGTGTGGAATTCCTGGGGATATTAGCGGACAAATTTAATGTTGATGGCAAACTCGAAAAAGCTGTCGAGAATCTCTTTGGCAGTTACCTTCAAACGATTCTTGTAAAAAGCGAAAAAGACGCAAAACTTGTTGTTAAATTTCTAAACAACAATAATTTAGGGCGAATTCCGGTTCTTGTTTTCGACCCTAAAATGCAAAGTGGTACAGCGGCTGGGAAAAACAGCGGGTCGGTTGCGGAGTTTCTGGGAGTCTCAAAAGATTTTGTGAAGGTACTCGAAAATGTTTTTCCGCGTGAGATGTCTGCGAGAGTCGTCGAAACGGTCGACAATGTTAACGGTAAAGGCGATGTTTACCTTACGCTCGATGGAGATTTGGTAATCGGCGGAAAGCTTTTTGTCAGCGGAAGCCCGAACGAGGGTGGGAAAAATTCATCTCTTCTTGCATTTAAGCGCGAACTGCGTGATCTCGAAAAAGGGTTTCAAAAATCGAAAAGTGAAATTGAGAAGACGACCCGGAGTTTTGAGAATACCCAGGAAATTTTAGCTCAGAAGGAAGACGAAATCGTTGATCTGCAAGCGTTTATCGTAAAAGTCGAGCGTGAGCTTTTATCGCAGGAGATTCATTCGAAGTCTTTAGGACAGGAGATAGAAAGGGCCGAAAGACATAAAAAGGTTGTTGCTGATGAGACTTCGCAGATCAAAACCGAGATCTCGCAGATCGAAAAGCGCCGGGTCGAATCAAGGCAAAACGCCAATACGGCGGAACAAGCAAGGCTTCTTTCAGGCGAAAAGATCGATCGCGTAACTGTAGAACTCCATAAGGTAAGAAAAATCGTCGAAGACGAAAATTCGTTACTAGGTAAGAAACGAACGCGGGCGGAAGTAGCGGCTGAGCGGAAGCGTTCAACACAGAATGGTCTCGCGAGGATTCGAACGGAAAGTGCTGAGCTGGAATCACGTCTCGAACGTCAGACCGGGGAAAACGAAGAAAATAAAAAGCGTGTTGAAGAAATTACGACCGCAACCGAAGAGCTGACGCAAAAAATCGCATTCGCGAAAGAGGAAATGGGGCGCGAAGGCGACGAACTCCATAAGGCGATTGCGCATCTCAATGAGGCGCGCGAACGTTCGGATAACCTGTCGGAAGAGCTTGGAGAGTTAAATAAGAGCTCGGCAATGGCTCGTGATGAGCGCGCCGGGCTTGAAATAAATCAGGCTGAAACTGTTACTAGACTCAATAGTTTGGATGAAAAGTGCCTCCAGGATCTAAATATCTCGCTTAGTGAGTTAGTCAAGGCTAATAAAATCAACGAGGACTTTGAACTCAGCGCGGCTCGAAACGAGGTAGAGAAGTTAAGGGGACAGATCGAGAATTTTGGGGCAATAAATATGCTGGCCCTCGAAGAGCTTAGCGAAACTGAAGAACGGCTTGAATTCTTAACACAGCAGCAGAAAGATATTGTTGACAGCATAAAAGCAACTGAAGACGCTCTTGGCGAGATCAAGCTGCGTTCGCGACAGAAATTTATTGACGCATTTGAAGCCATAAATGCTAATTTTGCAGAATTTTTCCAAGAATTATTTGGCGGGGGAAAAGGTGAAATGACCCTTCTTGAAGCCGATGATATTCTGGAATCCGGAATTGAGATCGTGGCACAGCCGCCGGGAAAACGGCTTCAAAATATGCTCTTACTTTCGGGCGGTGAAAAAGCGATGACGGCGATAGCACTCGTTTTGGCGATATTCAGATATCAACCTTCACCTTTCTGCTTGTTAGATGAAGTAGACGCACCGCTCGATGATGCAAACGTTGGACGATTCGTCGAAAGAGTTGCGGAAATGTCAGAAAACACGCAGTTTATTGTTATCACGCACAATAAGCGGACGATGGAAGCCGCAAAAGCGCTCTATGGCGTGACAATGCAGGAACCTGGCATTTCGAAGATCGTTTCGGTTAGATTTGAGTAAGTTTTATGAAGTTTCTAAGATTTTCTGTAATTGTGATTTTTCTCTCGATGTTTGCGGTAACCGCTTATCCTCAAAAGCCGGATGTAAAGAAAAACGCACGCCCTACGTCCGACAACGATGAAACTAAGAAAAAGGCACCGGCAAGCATAATAAAAGGTGAAATCTCATACACCTACGAATTCGAAAAACCTGAGTTTGTTGTTGCAAAAGTTGTTATTACCCATGACGAGAATGGAAATGGCGAAATCACTTTTCGGGAAAGGGATTTTGAAGAAGACATTACTGAACCGCTTTCGATTTCTCCGGCAACGCTCGAAAGACTAAAAGAGCTTTGGCTGCCTGTAAACTTTCTCGAATCCAAAGAAAAATTTCAGTCTGATTTGCGCGATTACGTTCATCTGGGAACTATGAAGCTCCGAATGAAAAAAGGCGATGTCGAAAGGCAAGAGGTTTTTAACTGGACGGAGAGTTTGGACGTCAAAGCGTTATACGAAGAATATAGGAAAATTGGAACGCTCGCCGTCTGGATGTTTGATTTTGAGGTTGCAAAACGAAACCAGCCTCTTCGAACACCTCAAATGATGACGGGGCTTGATTCATATGTACGAAGAAATGCAATTCCTGACCCGCCGCACATTGTCCCGTATTTGAAAAAATTAAGCGCCGACGAAAGTATCCCGTTAATTGCCCGCAACCACGCGGCGAGAATTGCTCAGAAAATCGAATCCGCTGAGAAGAAAAGTGACAAACCTGTCGCGCAAAAACAATAGCATTGATTCAATATTGAAGGCGATGCTGATAGATACGAAACCTAATTTCCAGCCGGAGCGACCTTCTCACTATCCGATAAAGTTTCTTCCAATATCTGATTTTGCTCCAATCCGTGAATTACGTAAGACCCGGTAGCTGGTGACGCCGAGGCATCGCGTGCGACCAATTCCAATTTTGTATTCTCCGGTAGAATTGCACGCAATCTTGATTCGACGAAGAACCAGCCACCCATGTTTTTTGGCTCTTCCTGTGTCCAAACAATTTCTTCTGCATTCGGATATTGCGCAAATACCTCCGCCAGCTTTTTAGCAGGAAACGGATAGAATTGTTCAAGCCTTATCAGCGCTACAGTTTCAATCTCCGATTTTGCGCGCGCATCTTCGAGGTCATAGAAAATCTTTCCACTACAAACGGCGATTCGTTTCACCTTCGAACTATCTCGAACAAACGCGTCATCGATAACAGGCTGGAAGCCGCCGCTTGTCAAATCTTCAAGTGTTGAACTGGCCGCGGGAAGCCGAAGAAGGCTTTTTGGAGTCATAACGATCAACGGACGGATAATTTCCTGGTGTACTTGCCGCCTAAGCATATGGAAATATTGAGCTGGCGTGGTTGGATAACAGACCTGTAAATTGTTCTCAGCACAAAGCTGTAAGAACCTTTCGAGTCTGGCAGAGGAATGTTCGGGGCCTTGTCCTTCATAACCATGGGGAAGCAGCATTACCAGGCGATTTCGCTCTTTCCATTTGTCTTCGGATGAAGAAATATATTGATCGATTATAACTTGTGCGCCATTTGAAAAATCACCGAATTGTGCTTCCCAAATAACGAGCGTATCCTTCGCGATGTTTGCATAGCCATATTCAAAGCCGAGTACCCCGGATTCCGAAAGCGAACTGTCAAATACCAGAAACCGCGCTTCCGGAGACTTTTCGTTTCGCAATTCGGCGAGCGGACACCAAACTGATCCGTTCTGAGTATCGTACATTAATGAATGCCGGTGTGAGAATGTGCCTCGCCCTGAATCCTGACCGCTAAGACGGACATTGCCACCTTCCAAAACGATCGATCCGAACGCCATTGCCTCGGCGAATCCCCAATCCATAGGGGTATCGCCTGATCCCATTTTCGAACGCCGTTCTAGCTGTCCGACCATTTTGGGATTGATGTTGAACCCTTCCGGAACAACCGAGATCCTATCGGTTATTTGATCCAACATTTCGCCGGAAACCGATGTGTCCAGAATATTAGAACCATCTTCTTCCTGAACCGGCGGACGAAGTTCAACCACCTTTTTCTTTTCGGAGGAAATATTTTTAGCGGTTTTTAGAATTTCCTCGTACTTTGCGATCACTCCATCGGTCATTTTATCGAGTTCGACTTCTGATATGACTTCACCTCTTACCAATTCTTGTGCATAGATGTGTCTCACGCCGGGGTGCGCTTTAACCCTTTGATACATCAAGGGCTGTGTGTAACTGGGTTCGTCCCCTTCGTTATGTCCAAGCTTCCTAAAACCAACAAGATCGAGTGCGACATCCTTGTTAAATTTCTGACGATATTCCAGAGCTATCTTAACGACCCGGTACGCGGCTTCGGGAGAATCGGCGTTGATATGAAAGATCGGAAGTTGTGTGATCTGCGCCGCATCGGTCGAATAAATGGAGCTCCGGCTGGCCTCTGGCGAAGTTGTAAAACCGATCTGATTGTTTACTACAACGTGAATTGTTCCGCCGGTACGGTATCCACGAAGGCTCGCGAGCTGAAGCGTTTCCATTACGATTCCTTGTCCGGCAAATGCAGCATCTCCGTGAAGAAGGATTGGAAGCACGCGGTCAATAACCTCTTCTTTTCTATCTTCATCGCCCTCAAGAAGCTGGTCTTGGCGGGCGCGAGCCATTCCTTCAACGACCGGATCGACAAATTCCAAATGGGAGGGATTACATGACAGCTGTATCTTAATATCGTTTCCACTGTCGGTGGTTCGTACGCCAATAGCACCTTGATGGTATTTCACATCTCCTTCGTCAGCGGGAAAGCTCGGATGCCATGTTCCTTCAAATGATGTGAAGATGCGCTCTGCGAGATCGCCGGTTTTTGCATTGCCAACAATATTTGCTAAAACATTCAAGCGTCCTCGGTGCGCCATTCCGAGATAAATTTCTTCAACACCTTGTTCGGAGGAAAGTTCGACAAGTTGGTCAAGAAGCGGGATCAGCGTTTCAGTGCCCTCGAGCGAAAATCGCTTTTGCCCTAAGTATTTACGGTGCAAGAACTGTTCAAACTGTTCGGCTTCGATTAATTTGAGAAGAAGTTCTTTCTGAGTTTCTGCGGGCACCGGCTCAGAATCGACAAATTCCTGTCTGATCTTTTCACGCAAAAAGGCGATCTCTTCTTTAGTCTGAATGTGCCGATATTCGATTCCTACTTTTCCGCAATAAGCGCGTCGTAAGACCCAAAGAATTTCACGAAGTGGGGAGCGGTCCTTCCCATGCAAACCATCGGTGATAAATTCGCGATCAAGATCCCAAATCGTTAATCCGAAATTCTCGAGTTCGAGCTCAGGCGAATAATGGTCGGTCATATTTAAAGGGTCAATATCAGCCAGCAGGTGCCCGCGTTTTCGGTAAGTGTTTATCAGTTGTAAAACTTTTGCCTGCTTAACAGTGGCTTCATGAACGTGGTCGCTTCCGAGAAGGGAGGGGTTATAATCTTCGGCCCAGCGCAATGGCGGATAGGTAATTTCCAGGCTTTTAAAGATCTCGTCGTAAAACTCGTGATCGCCTACCAAATATTCGTGAATCCTCTTAAGAAATAGTCCGCTTTCGGCACCTTGAATCACGCGGTGATCGTAGGTGCTCGTCATCGTCATTATTTTACTTATACCCAGCTGAGAAAGTGCCGCAGCGGTCATCCCCTGATATTCTGCCGGATATTGAATCGCGCCCGTAGCAATGATTGCACTCTGCCCGGACATCAAACGCGGTATAGATGCAACCGTTCCAATCGTTCCGGGATTGGTTAAAGAAATTGTCGTACCTTGAAAATCATCTAGTGTAAGTTTTCCTGTTCGTGCTTTTAATATCGCGTCGTTAAACTTTTCAAAAAACTGCCAAAAAGTTCCCTCACCGGCGTCTTTCAAATTTGGAACCAGCAAATTTCTTGAACCGTCCTTTTTCTCAATATCTACTGCTATGCCGAGGTTTATCTCTCGGCTTACGAGCCGCGAAGGCTTTCCATCAACCACCCTGTATCCATTATTCATCGAAGGATATTCTTTTGCCGCCTTAATGATCGCCCAACCGATCAAATGCGTAAACGAAACTTTTCCGAGCAAGCGTGATCCGAGACTTTCATTAATAACTTTGCGATTTTCTTCGAGAAGTTTTACGGGAATTCGTCGTTCCGAAGTCGCAGTCGGAACAGTCAGGCTTTCGTCCATATTTTCGACGATAACCTTCGCGACACCGGTTAGAGCTTGAGCTTCAACCCCCTCCGGCACTTTAGTTTCCGTGCGTTTTTCAGTTGCGGGTTTTGCAGCAACCAAAGCGACTTCCTGTTCAGCAACCGGAGTCGCGTCCGACGCGGGATGTTCGGCTTTCGCTGTAACAGGAATTGCTGCTCCGTTCGACCCCGAAACTAAATCATGGAAATAGCTTCGCCAGGATTCATCTACCAGATTTGGGTCGCTATTGTAACGATTGTACAATCCTTCGACATAACTCGCGTTCGCGCCAAAATTTTCGTTTATATACTCGGTTAGATTCGAAACGTTTTCGCTCACTCTATGATTTCCTCTCTTATTTTCTGGGTCAATTGATAATTTTAACGCAAAAAGAAGGAAATTATAAGCATTGGTATACCAAATCCCCCGTTGATGAGAATAATGCATTGTTTTCAGACAACCATCACGAAAGGTTCAAATTTAAATATAGATGTTTAATGTTCTGCCGGATTCTGTACACAATATGGAGGTGAGCCATTAGCAGGTATAAAGCATCCGTCAAAGGCGTCGTCGGGGCAGTGGTATTTTCCAGCCACACTTCGTATGCAAATTGTTTGGTTCGAATATGAGTCTGGTTTTGCAGAGTCGTCGGATAATAAAGTGTATATGCCGGAACCAATAAAAAGACATGCAATAAAAAACACAAAACTTTTCGAAAAACTGGATTAGGAGATTTTCATTTTTATTACCTCTGGTTCGGATAACGAAATGCTAGCTAATATTGTTCCTTATGCAAACTAAATATTTCGTCCAACAAAAAACATTTGTGCGTCGAATTTCTTCTCGTCTTTCTGAATTTCGATTTCGCGGTAAACCCCTTCGCTGTCAAGAAGCTGCGCGTTTTGATTGTCTTTGAGATATGCATTTAAGACCTGATCCTTCAAATATCTCTTTATCGTCTCATCGTTGACTGGCACGACGGCTTCGACCCTGCGATCAAGATTCCTGTGCATCCAATCCGCACTTCCAATGTAAACTTCCTCTTCGCCCCCATTTTCGAAATAGAAAATTCGGCTGTGTTCGAGAAATCGTCCGACGATGGACACAACGCGTATATTTTCCGATAGCCCCTTAATGCCAGGTCGCAGAACACAGATTCCGCGTACGATCATATCTATTTTTACCCCGGCCTGAGACGCCCGATAAAGTGCCCGGGCGATTTTATCATCAGTAAGGCTATTTATTTTTACAATTATTCTCGCTTTTTTCCCTTTCAGTTTGTTTTTGGTTTCGCGTTTTATCAGTCGAAGCATTCTCTCTCTTAAACCTATGGGCGCGACAAGTACTTTACGATATTCGGTTTGGTATGAATAACCGGTCAAGAAATTGAATAGGTCGGTCACGTCCGCGCCGATTTCTTCGTTCGCAGTGAGAATTCCGACGTCGGTATAGAGCTTTGAGGTAACAGGGTTGTAGTTTCCGGTTGAAAAATGCACATATCTTCTTAAAAGATTATTTTCCCGGCGAACGACGAGCATCACTTTGGAATGCGTTTTCAAACCTATCATTCCGTATATTACGTGGACACCCTCGCTTTCTAAACGTCTCGCCCATTCGATGTTGTTTTCTTCGTCAAAACGAGCTTTTAGTTCGACCAATGCGGCTACTTGTTTTCCGTTCTTGCTTGCTTTTACGAGCGATTCGACGATTGGAGAGTTTTTTCCGGTTCGGTATAGGCAAATCTTTATTGCCCTTACTTCCTCGTCTTCGGCAGCAGCTACTAGAAAATCTGTAACGGTCGTATAGGAAGTGTACGGATGATGAACAAAAATATCCTGTCTTTTGATCGCCTCAAAGATGTCTTCTTTGTTTTTTAGCGGTTCCGGGATCGAATATGAGATCGGCTGATCTTTGAGATCGCGACGCCTGAGCGAATAGAGCGACATTAGGTCCGGGATGTTAACGAATCCATTTATTCGGTAAACGTCTCTTTCGGTCAGCCCGATCGAACCCGCAATATAGTTTGTCATTTTATCCGACATTGAGGATTCCACTTCGATCCTCACAGGAAAACTAAATCTTCTATGATGCAGGAGTTCGCGTTCCATTGTTCGAAGAAGATCTCCGGCCTCATCTTCGCGAATTTCGATATCGGCATCGCGCGTCACCCGAAATAAATTAGGCTTATTCGTTTTCATGTTTGGAAAAAGATCTGAAATGTTTGCCGCAATTATCTCTGCGAGCGAGACAAAACGAGTTTCATTATCGGAAACTGGAATAAGCCGGGGAAGTTTTGGCGGAAATTTGATCCTGACGAATCTTGTTTGATCAAAAAGATGGCTAAGCTTGCCATGATTAAACTCTTTATCCGGTGTAACATACGCGCCGATATTTACACTCAAATTGGAAATATAAGGAAAGGGATGGCTTTCATCGACCGCTTGAGGTGTCAAAACAGGGAAGACATTTTTCTGGAAATACTCACCCAAATTTCGTTGTTCTTTGCGACTGAGATCGGAATACGGCGCTATAAAAATGCCTTCTTCGGAAAGCCTTGGGAGAATTTCTTCATTTAAGCAAAACATCTGCTCGATCAGCATCGGGCGAAGTATTTGGCGAATTTCCCTTAATTGCTCCTGCGGCGTAAGACCGTCCGGTGAAGTATTGTTTAAGCCTTCGACGATCTGCTCTTTCAATCCTGAAACGCGAATCATAAAAAACTCGTCCAAATTTGTTGAAAAGATCGAAAGAAATTTAAGTCGCTCTAATAATGGAACCTCGAAATCAAGCGCGCGCTCAAGCACTCGACGGTTAAACTCAAGCCAACTCAACTCGCGGTTCAGCAAATACTTTGGATTTCCCACCGGTAGAGCCAGCGATGGGGGGTCAATAGATGGCTCATTTGAGCCCACATATTCCGTAGTTTCTTGGTTCATGATCAATATTTAGAGTGTATTCTGTACGACGCCGGATGGCAAAAAGAAGTGATGTTGAATTTAAAGAAAGGGAGAAATTTTTCCTAATAAAACATTAACAAACCCGGAGGGTTTTAGTCAAAAAATTCTTTATCCGGCGGTCGCTGAAAATATAAGAAAACAGCGTCTTAGACAGACGTTACATTTACCACTAGAATAATTGTTAATCTCAAAATGAATAGGGCGCCTGACAAAACCTCAAACTAAAACAAGTGGAAGATATATTTGGAAAAAACGGGCTCATCGCCGCACATCACAAGGAATACGAATATCGCGCGGGGCAGGTCGAGATGTCGAAGGCCGTTTTTGCCGCGTTTGACGAGAAAAAACACCTTATCGTCGAAGCGGGAACCGGCACGGGTAAAACGCTCGCATATCTCGTTCCGGCTATCGCGGCGGCCCTAAAGAATAATCAGCGTGTGATAATTTCTACAGGGACGAAAAATCTTCAGGAACAATTGATGGAAAAAGACATTCCGTTCTTGCAGAAGATCATGCCGAAAAAGTTTACCGCGGCTTATATGAAAGGCAGGTCGAACTACGCATGTCTTTACCGGATCGCTAAAGCGGAAAATCAGCCCATTTTGGATGGACTCGATCAAATGGATCACTTTGAGGAAATCCGGCATTGGGCTCGTGAATCAAATACGGGCGACAAGTCGGAGCTCCTCGATCTACCCGAAAACATTCCGTTCTGGAGCCGTATAAATGCAAAAAGTGATACTTGTCTTGGACAAAAATGTCCTGATTTTGAGCCGTGTTTTGTAACGCGTATGCGTCAGCGAGCCGAAGATGCCGATATCGTTATCGTAAATCATCATCTGTTCTTCGCGGATCTCAACGTTCGCGGAAACCAGTTTGGAAAAGTGATACCGGATTACGCCGCGGTGATTTTTGATGAAGCACATTTGATCGAGGACGTCGCCGCCGATTATTTTGGCTTCCAAATATCCAACTTTCAGATTGACGAACTAGCCCGTGATTCCGACGCGTTGCCGATTACCGATGCCGTAATTGTCCGGGAAATAACGAAGCTTGTCGCACGATTTGTCGGCTTTGCAGACCAATTCTGGGCGCGATTTAATGAAGGACGAGGGAAAGATGGACGCTTTCCTCTTGTTCCGAATTCTTTCGCAAAGAAAACACGGAGTGGCGAAATCGAAACAACACCGCTTGGCGAGGCTTATTTTCAGCTCGATGTTGCGCTCCAACGACTCGAAACGGCAATCGATGTTTTTAGCGAGAAAATTCCCGAAGCCGAATCGCTAGTTAGGCGTATCCGTCAAACGCGTTTTGATTTGGAATTCATCGTATCGCAGGCCGAAAAACATTTTGTTTACTGGCTCGAACGCCGCGGAAGGGGTATTTTTCTACGTGCTTCGCCGATCGACATTTCACAACTTTTGCAGGAGAAGCTTTTCGAGAAGGTCGAAACCTGCATACTCACATCCGCCACATTATCGAGCAATGGCAATTTTAAGTTTCTGCAAAACCGACTTGGTTTAACTGACGACAAAACAGAAACCCTCATCGCACCGAGTTCGTTTGACTACGAAAAACAAGCGATTATTTACCTCCCGCGCGTGATGCCCGACCCACGTTCGCCGGAGTTTACACAGCTTGCAGCCGGCGAAATTGAAAAGCTCATAAAGATCACGAATGGCAGGACGTTTGTCTTAGCGACAAGCAATTATTCGATGAATGCACTTTTTGCGCTCGTTTCGTCTCGGGTCGATTTCCCTTGCTTTGTTCAAGGCTCGATGTCAAAAGCAGGGCTTTTAGATAAATTCCGCGAAACGCCAAACGCAGTGCTTTTTGCAACCTCTTCATTCTGGCAGGGAGTGGATGTGCGTGGGGAGCAGCTTTCTTGCGTGATAATCGATAAGCTTCCTTTTGCAGTTCCGAGCGATCCGGTTGTTGCCGCGCGTTCGCGTTACATAGATGAAAACGGCGGGAAATCATTTTTTGAATACAGTGTGCCGACAGCGATAATCTCGTTAAAACAGGGAATCGGGCGTTTGATAAGGAGCTCCACGGATAAGGGAGTTATAGCGCTTCTGGACTCACGTTTAAGAACCAAAGGTTACGGGAAGGAGTTTTTAAATAGTTTGCCAAACGCCCCAATAACGACGGATTTGAAAGATGTAGGCGAGATGTTTAAGAGAGCGGAGACGAACGCCGGTAGCAGCGTATAACTTCTATCTCTAGAATATCTCTTTAAATTTTTCCAATTGTTCCGAGGTTCCCAAAACATTCAATTTGCAATCTTTTGGTAAAATAGTTATTGGCAGAGGGTTTGGAAATATCTCGTCTTGAGTTCTAACAGCTAACACGGTTAGTCCCGTCAAAGATCCTATGCCGCTTTGTTTAAGGGTTTTATTTGCAAGAGATGACGGAAGATCGACCGTAAAAAATTCGACTCCTTCGCCCATTACTACCGGATCGCGATTTTGAATCATGGATATAATCGTTTCAGCTCCGAGCGGTGCATAGCTCAGCGCAAAATCCGCTCCCGCACGGTGTATTGCTTCCATATTTCGCGAGTGTGTTATGCGGCTTATTATATGCGCGTTGGGTTTTAACCGTCGGCAGTATATAGACAGGTAGATATTCACGGCATCATCATTGGTGGATAAGATAATTAAAGACGCTTCTTCTAAACCGGCTTCAAACAATACCTCCCGATCAGCCGCATCGCCGACAACAAAACGATCCGGAATATCGCCGATCTTTTTTTTCATCGCTTTTTTAAGATCGACCATAAACACCTTCTGATTCTTTGTTTTCAAATGACGAGCCGCCGCTCTACCTACTTTTCCGGCGCCCAAAATCAAAACTGCTTCTTGAACGGGTACTTCCTCACCTAGAAAGTCGTCTAATTTTTCGATCTGTTCTTTAGTACCTACTGCAACGGGAACACAAGAATTTGTAAGTACCGTTTCAGGAGTGGCGCGTATAAGATGTCCCTTTTCCCATACACCCACGACGTTTACTCCTGCTGATTTTCGGATCGTTGTATCCCTTAATCTTTTACCCGCCAACGGAGTGTCGTTCACATTAAACTCAAAAACCAACCATTCGTCCAAACTGCCTATAACTTTTATATGATCGTGTCCAAGACTTATTCGATTTGCCAGGTGTTCGCCGAGTTTTTGTTTCAACGGCATGACAATGGTTGCGCCGCTTAGCTCGAGAATATCCACTGAATCATCATCATCAGCAATCGCAGCTATCGGAACTTCCGGAGAAATTTCTCTAACGGTCAATGTGATATTTGTATTTATAGTATCCTCAGCATTTGCAAAGACTAGACGCGCGTTTTGAGCATAAAGGCGTTCATAAGTATTGCGGCTGTCAACCTTACCGTAAATTACGGAAAGGCCATCGTGATGAAGGTTAGCGGCTTTAGCCGAATCAGGCTCGATTAAAAAATACGGAATATTATTGTGATCCAAACGCTCGATCAATTTTCTTGCAATTGAATTATAAACACAGATTATTACGTGCCCTTTTGTATCGGCAGGGACCTCGCGAGGGGCTTGCGTGTGAATTTGCGCTTCGAGCCATGGGGCATAAAAAAATCTAATAAACGCAAATGGAAGCATAATCAAAAGCAAAATAATTCCCGAC
>JBGTGX010000090.1:0-25283 GCA_041746475.1 Pyrinomonadaceae bacterium
GCTAATTCATACTGTCCGCGCTCGCCCGAAAGCAGAACCCAAAGTCGACCCTTGCCTGTATATTTGCCGTCCCAATTCCAACGCCGTCCGTCGTCCATTTCGCCGTAGCCGTCGTGGTTGTAGCGATAAAATGCTTCACCATTTGGCGTGTCAACTTTGATAACTTCGTCAATAACTTCTACCGATTTTGCGATCAGAGGATCATCGGGCGATTTGATTCCGAGCCGCACCAGTTCAAGAAATCCCGCGTCAACAATTTCTCTTTCGTCAAAAAACCCCGACCCGTTGTTGAGCTCGATCTTCTCGCCTGCATCCGGATTTCCGTTCTGTGTGATTCGTAAGTAGTAATTGCCATCACCGTATTTTCCGGTCGTCGTTGCCGTCCACATTTCGACCTTTCTTGCCCAATCATCCGCTGCCGCAAGATAGATCGTCGCCGATGCTTCGTCTCCGTTTTGTTTGGCAATTTCCGCCGCACAGACCAAACCCGCAATTTCCGCCGCGATCGTCGAAGGCGAAAACCCAGCCTCTTCTTCCCAACGCTCCTGCGGTGTCGTCGGACCGTTTTTGACAATAAAATCCGCCGCCGGTTTGAGATGTTTCGTGTAAGTTTCCTTATCAAAACGCTTCATTTGATACGCCATTATCAAGGGATATGCGACCTCATCCATTTGCAGAGAACCCCAGAAAGGTTTGCCATCGAGCCACGAATTTTGCGGAAATGAGCCATCCGGCTTCTGCTGCACTTTCAAAAGAAAATTGAGCGCCCTCTCGGCCGCAGCTTTATCACCTAAAGCCATATAAGCCGTAAAAACCTGATACAGGTCCCGCGACCAAACCAGATGATAACCGCCAACGTTATCTTCATTCGCATTATCGCCGCCGCCCCAAGGCACACTCATCGAAGCAATATTCGCCCCGCGATAAGTCTTGTCCTCGTGAGCCTTCAAGATCATCGCCGCCATATTAAATTGCGCCTGATATTTCGGGTCAACATTGCGGAGAGTTTTCACATAATCGCTCCAACCATTTTCGTATTCAGATAAAGCTTTCTCAAATCCCTTTTCCTTTGACATCAAAGCATTTACAAATGAACCTGCTTCATTGTCTGCAAAACTTAAAATTACAGTAAATCTTTTTGGTTTGGCGATTTTTGCCATTTGGACGACATTGCCGTTTTTTGCCTCGCTATACTGAGTTGTTATTTTTCCAAATTTTCGTAGTTGTTCTAGACCGTCACTTACTTTGTAAAAACCGTTCGTTTGTTCTTCTATTCCTGTTGTTACATATAGAGAAGAATAAATTTTCTCATCATGAGAAATAACCTTATTATTTACAGTGGAAGCTGTGTCCCCCATTCCGCTATTCCCAATTGAAGCATCATAATAATAATATAAATTTAAGCATTTATTTTTTGTTTCAAATCGAACATCAATCATTACAACCGCTAATTTATCTGGGTCAGTAGTGTAAGTTTTTATAATCTTCCATTCGCCCGATTTTGCAGTGTTGATCTGCTGAAATGTTAGCGAATCGGGACGCAAAACTTTGATCTCGTGCATTGCACCATCTCTTTCCGTTTCGACTTTGCGCGTTTTCGGATTCACTACGATAAACTGCAAAAGATGAACGTTTCCGACGGCGACGTTCGGGTAATAAACTTCCGTCAAAGCTCCGCCCTGCAATGTGAACCAGACTTTTGATTCGAGCGAAGCCGATGTTCCCACACCTTGTTTTCCCGCACTAGCCCATTGTGCATCTTTGCCGGGAGCACCGGGAGCGGGGGCTTGAGCATTTACCGAAACGCAAAAGATAATTAATCCCAGATAAATGGGGATTGAAACAGATAATTTTCTGAACATTTATAAAATCCTCAAAACGTGAACAAAATTGGAGCCGGAGGTACAAGCCCTGTCTCTACGACCAATTATTTCTTTCTAAATATCCTAAAACCAAACGAATCCAAACTCAGCGTCGGTAAACCAATCGTTGATTTTTTCATATTCGGTGTGATTTCTTCAAAATTCCCACTTGTTTCAACCGAACCGAAAAACGGCGAATTCGTCATATTTATTGCGACCAAAATTTCTTCGTTTCCACTCTTTCGCATAAATGTCAAAATCCCATCTTCATCGGAATTTTTCACCCAAAGTGTTTCACCGCGACTTAATGCAACTGAACCTTTCCGTAACTTAATCATTGAATCGTAAAATGCGGGAAATTCAGGACGGCGTTCTTTTATTTCCCAAAATATAGGTAGTTTTTCGAACAATGCTGGTGAACCCGATTCGGTCGTGTCGCCGACTTCCATTCCGTTATAAACGAGCGGAATTCCATCAATCGTAAATACCAGCGCTTGCCCCGCCAAAGCACCCTTTTCGCCAAATCGGGCGATTGCCCGCCGTTCATCGTGATTATCGGAAAAACGCATATGCAAAGTATTTTTCGGAAACTTCGCCTTTTCCGCTTCCCAAGTTTCCCGGATGTGGTTTGCAGGCTTTTTGCCGTGCAAAACTTCGTCCAAAGCCGAGTGCATTGACCACGAATAATCAGCATTAAACGCATTCACAAGCAAATCCGGTTCGTGCCATTCGGCAAGCCAAAATGTGTCTTTCTTAATTTTATCGACTTCCGCACGAGCCGTTTCCCAAAAATCAGTTGGCACAAATCCCGCGACGTCGCAACGAAAGCCATCCAAATCATAATCACGCACCCAGCTTTTGAGCATCTCGATCATATATTTCCGCAATTCGGGATTGTCATAATTCAAGTCCGCGACATCCGCCCAATCAGGAACGGGCGAAACAATTTCGCCTTTATCATTTTTCGTGTAAAACGCCGGATTTTTCATCATCACCGAATCCCAAGCCGTGTGATTTGCAACAATATCTATAATTACTTTCATCCCGCGTTTATGAGCTTCGGAAATCATTTTCTGCAAATCCGCCTTCGTTCCATAATTCTCGTTTATCCCATAAAAATCCCGCACCGCATAGGGCGAACCGATCGTGCCTTTTTTCTTCAATTCCCCGACGGGATGAATCGGCATCAACCATAAAACCGTCACACCTAATTTATCCATGCGTTCAAGATCATTCGTGATCGAATTAAAATTCCCCTTCGCCGAATACTGACGTGGAAAAATTTCATATACGACAGCATCTTTTATCCAATCCGCGGAAATTCGCGCCGGTTCTTTTGAGAAATCTTTTTCTGGTTGCTGTGCAAAAAAAGTAAGTGAAAGACTCAATAGAATGACGATGACTGTAATTTTCTTGTTGATATTCATTTTGTTGCCGCCGATGTTATTAAACATCCACACCACCGACCACTGATTGTCCCGGCACGGCGATTTCTTCGTCGCTTTCAACTAGTTTTTGCTCGCCGACATCATTGACGAAAAAAACCATCAAAGCAGCAATTATCATTGAAACGCCGCCGAGGATTACGACATTCAGCGAATTTCCGCCGAGGACACTTTCGTAGATTTGCGGGATAAGAAATGACATCACAATTTGCGGAATGACGATGAACAGATTGAATACGCCCATATAGACGCCCATCCGTTCGGGCTTGATCGCACCCGCGAGAATCACATACGGCATTGCTAAAATCGAAGCCCAGGCGATTCCGACTCCGACCATTCCGATTATTAGAAAATATGGATTGTGAGCAAACATTGTCGAGATCAAACCCAAGCCGCCGAGGATCAAACAAACTGCGTGAACCGCTTTTCGGCTGATGTTATTTGCAAACCAGGGGATTCCAAATGCTACGAGAAAACACACGACATTGTACGCCGCGAACATCAAACCCGCCCATTCGTTTCCTTGTTGGAAAAGTGCCGGAGTTGTCTTTTCGTCAATTGCTCCGAATGCAATTTTGCCGACCGTGATTCCGTAAAACTGCCACATACAAGGCAACGCAAACCACGTAAAAAATTGCACGATGGCGAGTTGTTTCATCGTCACCGGCATATCTCTGATAGCTTCGCCGATCTCTTTGAAAATTGAGTTGACAACATTTCCCTCCGCTTTCTTCGCTTCAAATGCTGCCATATCTTCGGGCGGATATTCGTGCGAAGTAAAGACTGTCCACAAAACAGCACATAAGAAAAAGATTCCACCGACGATAAATGCGATCAAGGTCGAATAAGGAATTCCGCTTTTCATAATTCCGACCACGCCAAAAGCGGTAAGGATAAAAGGCAGCGCGTTTGCAAGGGTCTGACCAATTCCGATGAAAAACGATTGCATCACAAAGCCAAGCGTACGTTGCTCTTCCGGTAGATTATCGGCAACGAATGCCCGAAAAGGCTCCATTGTTATATTTATTGATGCATCCAAGATCCAAAGTAAGCCTGCCGCCATCCAGAGTACAGAAGAATTCGGCATTGCGATCAAAGCAATACTTGCAAGAATTGCCCCGACAAGAAAATACGGCCGACGCCGGCCAAGTCTTGTCCATGTTCTATCGGACATTGCTCCGACAATCGGTTGCACAAGTAAACCCGTCATCGGACCAGCAAGCCATAAATACGGCAATTCACTTTCCGAAGCACCGAGATATTTGTAGATCGGTGACATATTGGCGAGTTGCAGTCCCCACCCGAATTGAATACCTAAAAACCCGAAACTCATATTCCAGATCTGCAGAAAACTCAATTGTGGTTTCTTTTGCATATATTTTTCCTCTTATTTAACCGTAAAAATTCCGGCATTCCTCGCAGGCATCAAAAACTTGATATTGCCGTTTTCGACCGTCACGTCGCCGACTTTTCCAAGTCTGTCCCCTAGAATCGAGTTGTTTGGAATCTGCTTTATCATCGAAACATCAAACGCTACTTCGGCAGGTTTTTCGTCATTATTGAAAACTACCAACACAGCTTGCTTATCTGTAACGCGAACGAAAGCCATTTGTTGATGTTCATCTAACAGATCGTAAGAATTCCCGCGTCGAAGCGGTTCTAATTCCAAACGCAATTTGCCTAAGCTCGCCAGGTGATTCCAAACGATATTCTCATCCGCCGTTCTTCCCGAGGCAGTGAACGCATTTCGAGAATCGCCCTTAAACCCGCCCGGAAAATCTCTGCGATTATCGGGGTCGCCGCCACCCGGCATTGCAATCTCGTCGCCGTAATATAAAAGCGGAGTTCCACGCGAAGTCATAATCAAGGTCTGAGCGAGTTTTAAACCTTCGATGGTCGCCACTTCTTCATTCATAAAGCGTTCCATATCGTGAACGCCGAGAAATGTCGTCAAAACTTCCGGGCGCGGATAAAGCCAATCGTGTGCGAAAACTTGCTGTATTCCGCGAATATTCTGACCTTTGGCAAAAGCATTTCTAATTGCATAAAAAAGTGCGAAATCATAAAGCGTGTCGAGTTTTGTATCAACGCCGTCGTGTCCGCGTCTGCCGCCCTGATAATAGGCAAGCAATGCAGGATCACCGTCGAAGAGTTCGCCGAGAACATTTACATTTGGATATTCAGCCTTTATCGCAGTCATCCATTTTTCCCAGAACCAACGCGGAACGTGCGGCAAAGTGTCCATCCGAATCGCATCGTAGCCAATTGTTTCGAGCCACCAAATTGTGTGCTGAATCAAGTATTTCTCAACTTCCAGGTCGTTTTGGTTAAAATCGGGCAGGATGTCTATAAACCAACCGTCAATGTTGTGTTTCTGCGTTTGAAAGGTCGCACGCGGATTCATCGCCGTCCATTTTTGCCAGTTGTTGTTCGGATGATTTTCAAGCGTGCCATTCCACCAAGTCGGAGTCGGCGAATCTTCCGCCCAGACGTGGTATGGCCCCGTGTGATTTACAACCTGATCTTGAATCATTTTAAAGCCCATAGCCTGTGCCTTTTGAACGAGTTCCTTGAGCTTCGCCATATCGCCCAAATGCTCATCCACCGCATACATATCAATCGCGCCATAGCCGTGAAACCCGGTCGTAAAAGGCATTCCTTCATACATTTCCTTGTAATCCGGCTTGTCATTATTGTCATAAACAGGAGTTGTCCAGATGGCCGTTACGCCCAAAGATTTTATATACCCAAGATTATCGATTAAGCCCTGTAAATCTCCGCCATGATAATGTCGCCCAAACTTGCGGTCATAGAGTCCTTTCGATTTTGCGGGATCATTGTTGGAAGTATCGCCATCTGCAAAACGGTCAGGCAACAAAAAATAAATTACATCATCAGGCGTATAACCACGAAATCGCCCCGTTCTATCAAGTTTTGGTGAAATCTCAAACGGAACATTATTCGCTCCCTTTTCCGTTACAATCTTAAGATTATATTTCCCAACCTTCGTAAATTTAGCGATCTCAACATCGAAAAAGAAATAATGCCCGTTGTCGCTTGAGCGGTAATTATAAGTTTTCAAACCGCTATTTTGCGGCGACAAAACCCTCGCCCCTTGCAAATTCTTGCCCCTCACCAAAACCCGCACAGGATTTATCTGCATCCCCGCCCACCAATTCGGCGGATCAACTTTTTCCACGGTCGGCGATTGTGCAAAAGTCGCAAAAGTTAGTAGCAAAATAAAACCGGAGAGACGCAGAGGCGTAAAGGATTTTCCAAAGTTTCCCGAAAAATTAATGCCCTGTTTATATGTGTTCATCTGTTGTTTCATGCTTTTTATAGATCTCCGTATCTCCGGGGCAAAATTCCCTTTTCCATACTAATTTTTCCTTCCGTAAATTTCCGTCAGCTTCCTCAAACGCTCCGCAATTTCGTCCGAAAAACATTCGAGCTCGCAACGCCAGTGCCAGTTTCCCGAATCGGATGCGGGTAGATTCATTCGCGCTTCATTGCCCAAACCTAAAATATCCTGCATCGGTGTAATTGCCGTGTTTGCGACCGATTTCCAAACTTCGCGGATAAAATCCCAGTGAATTTCTTTGCCGCCGGAATTTAGGTATTTCAAGCAAAAATCGTGTTCGCGGCTGATCTCGGCTTCGTCTCGCGTCGAACTCATTCCGACTTGTGAATGAAACCAACCTACGGTCGTGTCGTTGTCGTGCGTTCCAGTATAAGCGACACAGTTTTCGATATAATTGTGCGTCAGGTCTAAATTTCCGGTATCGCCACCGAAGGCAAATTGCAAAATCCGCATACCGGGAAAACCAAAATTGTCACGTAATTCTTCAACATCCGGCGTGATTACACCTAAATCTTCCGCAATCACGGGCAGTTCACCGATTTCCCTTTTCAACGTCTCGAACAATGCCTTGCCGGGAACGTTTACCCAATGCCCGTTTTCTGCAGTAAGGTCGCCGCCCGGAACTTCCCAACTTGCGGCAAATCCACGGAAATGATCTATCCGCAATATATCAACCGTTTTCAAAGTAAATTTCACGCGGCGTGTCCACCATTTGAAATCGCCCGCTTGCATTTTGTCCCAGTTATAGATCGGATTTCCCCAAAGCTGCCCAGTCTTTGAAAAATAATCGGGCGGAACTCCCGCGACGACTTTCGGCGATAGATCCTCGTTTAATTTAAACTCTTTTGGATTGCGCCAAACATCCGCCGAATCAAGCGAAATAAAAATCGGAACATCACCGATAATTTTTATGCCTTTGCCGTTCGCATAATGTTTAACCCGATTCCACTGCTTAAAAAACAAAAACTGGTAAAACTTTTGTGCCTGAATTTCTTCGAACAAATCCTCGTGTGCTTCCAAGATCGCCGATTCTTTCCGATTCCGCAGAGGTTCATCCCATTCGAGCCAAAGTTTTTGATCTTGCGTAGACTTTATCGCTCTGAACAATGCGTAGTCGTCCAGCCATTCGGCAACTTGCTGGGTAAACGTTTCAAACGAACCACGCAAATTTACGCTCGTTGTCAGACGAAATCTTTCGTAAGCCCTTCGCAGTAGGTCATTTTTCCAATCGATCACCGCACCGAAATCAACTCTGCCGACGGGAAAATCAGGTTTGTCGTTTATTTCTTCCTCCGTCAAAAGATGTTCTTCAACTAATATTTCGGGCGAGATAAGATTTGTATTTCCCGCAAACGCAGAAAAACACTGATATGGCGAGTCACCGTAGCCAGTCGGACCGAGCGGCAAAATCTGCCAATATGTCTGTTTCGATTTTGTCAAAAAATCCACGAAATCATACGCCGATTTCCCCAAATCGCCGATACCATATTCGTTTGGAAGAGACGTCGGATGCAATAAAACACCGCTTGCTCTTGGAAATTTCATAAGTTATTTTATCTTCTACTCTTGTTTCAAATTAGTTCTTTAATAGAAATTCAACAGGAATATTTAATCTTTTAAGGAAAGCTTTAATATACGACCTTGTAAACTGAAGCAGAATTGGGGGGTAATTCAATTACTATCTTGTCTCCACGTAAGAACGCATTTCCGGCGCCGGAAATTAATTTTTTAACTGACACACGTTGTGCATCGATATTGCCCGGAACAGAAAAGTTGGTTTCGATTCTTTTATTCTGGTTACACCGGTTTATCGCGACGATAACGATATCTCCCCATCTGTCTTGGGGGTAGAACCGCTCAAACACATAGGCTTCCTCGTCGTAAAACAAGTCCACGGTTTTACCTTCCCTGAGGCTAAGATTATCTTTCCTTATCTTTATCCAATCGCGTGTCCATTCAAGCATTTCTCGCTCGTCTTTTGTCCTACCCGCTTTTGAAAATTTATTGACCGAATCTGAAGCCCAGCCGCCTGGGAAATCTTTGCGATTTTCAGGATCGTGTCCTCCACTCATTAGAATTTCTTCGCCGTAATAGAGTTGCGAAATCCCTCTTGTTGCAAGAACAAAGGCGGTGTGCAGTTTTGCACCTTCCTTGGTCGCCCCCGGCAACGACATAAAACGATCAGTGTCGTGATTGTTTTCAAGCAAAACGACATTATTTATTTCCGGGTAAAGTCCATCGTATTTGAGAACATCCCGCAAAGCTCTCGCGGGCTTTTTATTTGTGAAAACTTCCAGTGAAGTCCGCCAAAGTTTGAAATCGAACACCGCTGGCAATTTCGTGTCAATGCCGTCCCAACCGGTTTTTCCACCTTGAAAAAATGCCGTCTGCGCCGAATCTTCTTCAAAAATTTCGCCGACCATCCAAAAACGCGGATATTGTTTTTTAATCGCGACCGACCAATCACGTATAAATTCCCGCGGCATGTATTGGATCGTATCTTGGCGGATTCCATCAATACCAGTCATCCCAATCCACCAAATCGCGTTTTGGATTTGATATTTGGAAACTTCCGGTTCGTTTTGATTATTATCAGGCAGGAGGTCAACAAACCACCCGTTGAGGAGGAAATCGCGTTCGGCTTGAGACGCGTTTGGCGAAAGCAAAACCGAATTGTTAAAAGTATTTTGTTTCTTTGGATTTATCCAATTCTTGAGGGGAAGATTTTTTATCCACGGATGCGGTAACCCAACGTGGTTTGCAACCTGATCCTGAATAACTTTGATGTCAATTTTGTGTGCCGTTTCAATCATCTCGCGAAGATCTTCCATCGTTCCGAAATGATCTTCGACACCATAATAATCAATGACGTGATAGCCATGATAATTCGTGTAGGGGCACCAGGGTTTATCACATTCGTTGGCATCGTTCGGGTTGTCATACCAGGGCGTGAGCCAAATGGCAGTAATGCCCAGTTCTTTCAAATAAGAAAGTTTCGATGTAACTCCTTTGAAATCACCGCCGTGCCACGCTCTCGGATTATTACGTCCGTTTGCCGATCTCGGAGCGTCTCTCGGCGCATCATTTGACCCGTCGCCGTTCGCAAAGCGATCCGTCATAATTAAATAAATTATGTCGTCATTGTTAATTCCTTGAAAGTTTGTCTTTGTATTAAGTTCGGGTGAAATTCCAAAAGGAATTATTGATTTGCCATTTTTGTTTGAAATTTCAAATTCGTAGTTTCCGACGTTCGTATTTTTTGATATCTCGACATCAAAAAAAATATACGTGCCGTTTTCATTTACGCGGATACTCGAAACTCTTAGGTTGTTATCAAGCGATTTGATCGACGCGTCCTTAAAGTTCTCCCCCCGAACCATTAAACGAACCGGATTTATCGTGTGATTCGCCCACCAATTAGGCGGCTCGATCTTTTCAACGATCAGGTTTTGGGCAAAAGCCGACGTGCAAAATACGAGCACTGACATGAAAACAATGATGTGCAAAAAAATTTTCATAGGTGATCATTTTAGCGGCTCGTTTCTGGAATCTCCGGTTTGCGAATTCATTATTTCCGTCCCCGATTTTGGCCTGGATAATTCCTCAAGCCGCCTAAACTCCATCAGCGCGAGATCAGCTTTCGCTTTCTGCTTTGTGCGCGAATAAGCAAGAAACAGCTGGTAATAAATTCCCGGGTCGTTGGTCGAAAATTTCGCGCCTTCCTCAAGGATCGGGATCGCCTCATCAAACTTTTTCTCACGCATCAGCAGCCGTCCAAGGTCATAATGCGCCGATAAATTCTTCGGATCGACGCTAATCGTCTTTCTCAATAGCTTTTCTGCCTTAACGTCTTCGCCTTTTTGATAAGCAAGAAAGCCAAGGTTTGCCAAAATATCGGCGTTATCGGGCATTCCAACCAGCGCCTGTTCGAAAAGCTTTATTGCTCGATCGTAATTGCCTTCTGCGCGAGCTAAATATCCCTGCAAATATATTAGATTCGAATCCCCTTTGTGAGTTTTTTGTTCGCGATCAAAGACAGCGCGTGCATCGCCATATTGCCTTAAACGCACGTAATTCACCCCAAGGCGAATTTGATAAAGAAGGTTTTCGGGTTTTGACGCCGCGGCTTTTGCATAAAACTGCACCGCATTTGTGTAAGCCTGATTTCGCGAGAGTTCTTCGCCGAGCAAAAAAGCCGCTTCGTGATAATTTGGATTCAGTTCGAGTGCCTTTAACCAGAGCCCTAATGCATTTTCCGATTCGTTCTTTGCGGAAGCGATCAGCCCGAGACGATAAAACACCTCGCTTGACTCCGGATTTAACTCAAGCGCGCGCTTCAAAACCTCGCGGGATTTATCTAGCAAGCCAAGGTTGTAGTCTGCCAAACCAAGATTGTAGAGCACTTCAAACCGATTTGGCACTTTAGAATTCACCCTTTCAAACATCAATTTCGCGTATTCAAAATGTTCCGAATCAGCAAAAATCAAACCAAGCGTGAAGTTTAACCTCGGGTCGTCCGAATTTTTTTCTTGCAATAGATCGGCGATAGCAATCGCCTCTTTTTTCTTCCCCTCGCCGGCATATGCAGAAACCAATGAAAGCATTAACGCCGAATCTTCCGATGTCGGACGCGATTCTGGCGTTGTTATTCCAAGCATACGTTCAAGCAAGGGGATTGCTTTTCGATATTCTTTTTTCGCCGAAAAGAGCGCGGCGAGATTATAACTGGCTTGCTGATGTCCGGGCGCGAGGACCAGAACCTCTTCGAGCAACTTTATCGCCTCTTCACCGCGATTTGTTTTGGCAAGTAAAACACCCAAATTTGCCAGGGCAGAAACCTCTTTTGATTTCTTTACTAATATTTCGCGATATATTTTTTCCGCTTCGCTGAACCGATCCTGTTGGTCAAGAGAAACGCCGAGCAAAACACTAGCCGACGTGGACCGCGGAAACTTCTTCAAATGCTTCCGGAGAACCGTTTCAGCTTCAGTGTATTTACCCGTTCGCAAAAGATTGGAAGCAGTCTGAAGGTCATTTGGGCTTTGGGCGAAAGAAACGGTAGCAAAAAACGCGAAGAGGAATGCTAAAACCATCCGCCGCGAATATCCAAACGATACATCAAATTTTGTTCGTTTAATATTCATAACCCAAACCGATCCCCACGCAACAATTAATTTCCAGCGAGCTTTCTAAATGCATTTTCATCCCCGGGTTTTACCGTAACTGTTTTCTGAACAATCGTTTGCCACCACAATTGTCCATCTTTCAATACATTTCCCGACCGAAAACTTACGCGCGTTTTATATGAATCAACCTCGTTCACATCGCGCCACCATAATTTTTCCTGCTTCTTGCTATCAACAAATCCGATTGTGTATCGATCGTCGTACCGAATGCCCGAGGAAGCGGTGCCGATATCCGAAGACGACGGAAGCCGAAAATCATTCAGGCTTGGGCGATCTTTATAGGTAAGAATCACCTCGCGAACAAACTTTCCGCCATCGAAAACCAACTGAAGTTCACCAAGCGGTAGATCATTATAAACGACGCGAATATCGGATTTGTCCTTTCCCTCTTTTTGCATCGCATCGGGTTTTTCCTGTCCGGGTTCGCGTTTAGCATTCTCAAAAACCGCTCGAAGCGCAGTCGGCACATCCATTCCAATTTTTACGCCATAGATACCGATATCATGAGCTTCGGCGGATTTTCCATCAGCGCTCGCTGATTGCCCAAATCCGAATGAAACACAGTACCCGAATGCCAAAACAAATCCGGCAAACCGAAAATAATTTAGATTAAATCTCATTGTTTCCCTTTATTCTGAAAATAAGCATCAAAGGCTTTTTCATCGTTTGGTGTTATCGTTATTGTTTTTTGGACTATTGACGCAACAAATTTTCCGCCCGAATCAGTTAGCTTTTTGCCTGCGAATGCGACGCGAACACGAAAATCTCTATCAGTTTTTTCATCTCGCCACCAGATCCTTTGTTGCCTTAGGTTGTCCGTGAAACCGACTGTATACCGATCGTCGAAACGCCCACCCTTAATCAAATCGCCGTCATTCCTTTCTACATTGCCAATTCTTTTAGCAGTTTGGTCATCGACAGTGCCAATTTTTGAAGCGGAAAATTCTTCGATCGATTTATCGATCAACCCCGAGTTTTGAACTGTCGCACGCATTGGGGCGGTATCCGAGATAGTCGAATTTCCTATTCCGGAAGAATAGGGTAGTCGAAGATCATCAACGAGCCGCTCATCCTTGTAAAACAATAAAATTTCCTTAACGAACTTTCCCTCGGAAAAAACGATCTGAAGCTCACCCTTTGGCAAAGTGCTGAACAAAACGCGAACATCTTTTTGACCTTTTCCCTCGCGTTTTAAGGCATCAGGTTTTTCGTCGCCCGGTTTCCGATTCGCATTTTCGAAAACCATCCGCAGCGCCGTTGGTACATCCATCCCAAGCTCAACGCCGTAAATGTTTGATTCGTGTTCTTTTCCGCCAATGCTGTCTGAACTTGAACGATTCGAAGTAGAATTTGATTGCGCAAAAATCGAAAGCGGTGAACACTGATAGAGTAGAAGAGTGCAAATCGATAGTACGGCAAATTTAAAACTTCTTGACATTATTGCTCCGTTCAAACTTAAACTAATCAATTTCGCAATCGCCGCAAGGAATGAATTCGTTTTACGATTTCCATTTCGGCTTTTGCTTCTGATTTCATCCCCAACTTTTGATACGCCAACGCGAGTTGATAATGAGGCTCGGGGTTATCGGTCACCAATTCCGCCGCCTTTTTTAGATGCACCAATGCTTCTCGATAGTTCTCTTTCTGAACAAGGGCCTTGCCAAGTCCGATTCTCGCTTCATAAATTTCACCGTTAGTCTCCAGAACCCTTTCAAGTGCCGCAATCCCTTCCGGAGAATTTCCACCTTTTTCTTTCAAAAGCAAAACACCGAGTCCTAGATATCCCTGAATGCTGCCGGGTTCGAGTCTAATAATTTCACGGTAGGCAGCCAAGGCGCCTCCGGAATTTCCCAGCTTCTCAAATGTTGAAGCCAAATAAAACCTTGCCCTTATATTTTCCGGCTGAATCTCAACCGATCTTTCGAAATACCTCGTTGCTTTTGTAAGATCGCCGTTGCCGAAATATGCGCGCGCAAGGGAAAAATTTGCGTCAAAATGATCCGGCACCAACGAGATCGCCTTTTCCAAGGTCTCAACCGCTGATTCGTTCTGTTTTTGATTTGCCGCGATAACCGCCGAAAGAACGTAGCAGTCAGCCAATAGCGGATCGTTAGTTCTATTCTTATTTAGAATATCGATCACTTTGTCGATTTGCACCTTCGCGGTTTGCGTTTCTTGCAAATTGAAAGCCGCAAGCGACAATCCATAAAGACTGAGCGTATCATCAGGCTGTTTTTCGGTTAAAACATGAAACTTTGCCTTAGATGATGTCCATAAACCATTTCGTAGATCTTGAAATGCTTCGCGGCGCAATTCGTCCATATCCGACGAACCGGGCAGTGTTTTGCCCGTTTGATTCTCAACGGAAATCTTTGTTTGAGCCGGAATAACAGCGCAAAATGAGAGTGTAATCAAACACACTGCGCTCAATAATTTGGGAGTTAGCCTTGGTAGTCCAAGTTTATTCACTATCTTATTCAGATCAACACTATAACTTATTTTCAATGATTCGATGATCTCAGCCCGAAAACTGATCGCTCGAAAATCATGAGCCAAAAAACGGGCGGCGAGCAACTTTCATCACGCGCCACCCGACCGAATTTTCATTTCCCGAGAGCCGATCAAAAGATCAGTTTTATCCCAAACTCCATCTGTCTTCGCCGCTGCTCAGCAAAATCTCGTCCGAAATTACCGTCGTTAATGTCGGAGATCGGAGTACCGCGATTTACGTGATTTAGTACGTTAAACAAAGACACGCGCACCTGAACATTAAAAGCTTCACTTATCGCCCTGATCGGGAAATTTTTGAAGATATTTGCATCCCAATATTGCTGCGATTCCCCTCTGAAAGTATTCCTGCCCAAGGTGCCGATTTTCGGTCCGTTTGGCAAACTCGCAAATACTGGAATTACAGCGGGTCGGAAAGCAGCAATGTTTAGCTGGCGGCCCGCCGCTACCTGCGCCGACGTCGGAGTGGGGTCGCCAATAATATCAACCCGTGCCCCGCCTTGAGTAATCGTATATACCGGACCGCTTTGCAACGTTACGATATTATTCAGCTGCCATCCGCCAATAACAAAGTCCAAGGCTCCGGGAATGTCACGGAGATATTTCCGGTTATTTCCAAACGGCAAATCGTAAACGTTTGCAAACGTAAATCTGTGTCGAACGTCTAGATCGGATAATGCCCGATCAAGCTCAGGTCGAAGCGGATCATCCGGACCACACGTGCTCGGACCGGTACCCCCGAAACAGAAACCACCTGGGTTATCATCGATCGCTTTCGCAAACGTGTAGGTTGATAAAATCGAAAGCCCATCGGTGAATCGTCGTTCTAGTTTCGATTGCATAGCATTATAATTCGCCTTCGCGTTATAGCGCGTTGCAATCACATTCGATATGTTGGTAACCTCACGCGAACCGGGTCCACCGTTATCGGTGTTGGTACCGATATTTGTAACCGTAAGCAGATTGCGTGTTTGAGATCCAACGTATGCAATTTCTGCCAACCAATTCGGCGCAAATTCATATTGAAGCGTCAAATTGTATTGGTGAACATACGCATCCTTCCGGTTAGGATCATTGTAAATGATCTGACTACCCGTCGGCGCCGGAAAAATTGTTCCAGGCGCGCGGGAAATTTCCGAGTTCGGCGCAAATGGAATTCCGGTATCGAATGGATTTCTTCCCAACGGATAATTCGCAGGACAGCCGCCAGGATTTGTAATTGGTGTGCATTGGAAATTTGCCGCCCCGGTTCCCGGATTCGTCGTCAATGGCTGAACGCCGCTGACATCCGTTGTGTAAACCAGACCATATCCGCCCCGGATCACGACTTTTTTGTCCATAAAGCCGCTGTAAGCAAACCCGATTCGGGGACCGAAATTGTTGAGATCGTTCTTAGATAAATCGCGTCCGCCCGGAGCGTTTTCCCCTGCGACGATTAGATTTCCAGTAGCGGGATCGAAATTCACCTGGCGATCAAATCTTTCTGTTTGCGCCGTAAAAATATCGTAGCGCAACCCAAGATTCAATGTTAGATCAGAGCTCGCTTTCCAATCATTTTGAACAAAAAATGCAAGTTCCGAGCTTTGAAGCGTATACGGACCGCCAGGCGTCCCGCGCCCTACAAATCCCGGTTGATAACCCAATAGGAAGTTTGCTACTGCAGAACCTGTGTCATTCGGACCGATTCCGTTGTAGTTTCCCGAAACAAAACCGCCGACGGAAGTTCCGTATTGATAATTACCTTTTGTGCCACCGTTTCGTCCACCGTCGAAGTTTGTGTTGCGGCGGTTTCGCAAATCAGTTCCAAACTTATAAATGGAATTTCCTTTCACGAGAGTTACGGTATCGGCAAAATTATAGTTGTTTGACAAGAAAAAGAAGGGTCCCCCGTCACCGACAAATTCCTGGCTGAAATTTGGATCAACGATTCCGATAAGCGCAATTCCTTCGCACGTTCCGCACGCATTTATATTTTTGCTGCCGAGTGCCCGATCAATACCCGGATTGAAGCCCAGGCTTCCATTAATTCCGGGGTTATTAATTCCGATTTGAACTTTCGTCCAACCGGCACGCATATCATTGATAATCGTCGGCGAGAAAATGTGCGTATCGCCAAGGGTTATCCCGCGGGAGTTTCCAAATTCATCCCCTGCACCAAAACCCGAAGGAAGATCATTTCCAGTAGGCGATGTTCCGAGCGGGAAATTATTGTCGCGAATCCGCGAATTTTTTGAAAAGCTGTATCTTCCAAAAATAGAATTGTTATCCGTGATTTTATGGTCGATCTTTATATCCCAACTATCAACGGTCGAGCGCTCTGCCCTGTTTCGTCGATAATTGTTTACAAGGCCTGTTTCGGTCGGAAGCGGATACGCATTTAAGAGATTACGTCCATAATTAGAGAACGAACCGCACGAAGCACAATTCGCCAAATTATTTCCCGGGATCGGTGTCCCATTCGGAGCAAAAATCGTGCCTGTCGGCGCAACCACCGTACCACCGCCAGCGCGGTTGAATGTCGACGTTCCTCCGATTAATAATTCGCTGAAATCGCCTGCGCGCATCTTAGCCGTTGGAACAGTGACAAACGGAAATTCTCCACCACCAAATGCCGGGGTTCCGTTTCGTTGTCCCGCCATTGAGAAAAAGAAGAATGAGCGATTCCGCCCGTCGTACCAAAATGGATCTTTACCATTTATTCCCGGACGCGGGAAAAAGATCGGTCCGCCAACTACGCCCCCGTAATTGTGCGTTACGTAATTTGGATTTTTTCCGCTATTCGCACCGTTTTCGTCAAACTGCGCAGCTCCGGCACTCAAAAAGCGGCCCTGATAATTTTCAAAAATAGTTCCGTGGACCGCGTTGCCGCCTGATTTAAACGTCGTCGAAATTATCGCACCTGCCGCACGCCCCGATTCAGCGGACGGCACACTAGTTTCGATCTTGAACTCAGCGATCGCATCCGGATTCGGATAAACTGCGATCTGTCCAAACTGTGATTCATTATTATCAACGCCGTCAAGCGAGAAATTGTTTTGAGTTACCCGTGCGCCGTTTGCTGAAATAACTGAACCACCTGATTCTCGAAACCTTGTCGATTCCGTCGAATTGTTGCCACCGCCATCTACTCGATTGTTTCCGCCAAGTACCCCAACACTCCCAGTTGAAGGTCGTGTCACCCCAGGCGAAAGAGCGGCTAGAAGAGTGAAATTTCGTTGAGGAATGGGAAGGTCGGTTACTTCTTTTCCGGTAATAATGTCTCCGCGCACGCTCGTTTCACTTTCAACCAGCGGCGCACTGTCTGCCGTCACCTCAACAACGTTGCCGCCTGTGCCGGCAACTTCAGTAAAGACTGCATTTACAGGAACGCGCGCATTCGTTTGAACGGTCACCGACGTCAACAAAATCGTCGTAAATCCACCCGATTCAACCCGAACACTATAATTCCCGGGCTCCAAATTGGAAACCGAAAAATCTCCCGTGCCGCTGCTGGTTACCTCGCGCGAAATACCATTCGCATTATTTGTAACGGTTATTTTTGCATTCGGAACGAGCGCTCCATTCGGGTCTTTTACAGAACCAATAATGCTCGCACTATTACTTTGTGCGATTGCAACCACACTAAGAATAATGATGCAAAGGATTGAATACGCAAGTGCACTGAACCTCAGATTTTTCCTCATAACGTCAGACCTCTTAACAAACTTTGAGTTTAATTCTCGAAGACCACCTATCTAGTGGATTTATTAGATTTCCTATCCCCACAAATTTCCCGATGCGCATATTAATTGCACTTGGCTGCACTAACAATTCAACGGTATCAAACCTTTTTCCAACCTTTCGTTTGAAAATTATACAGTCAACTTTCCAGCGCTTATCCGTCAAAAGAAACTTTGTTGAGAACTCAAACAAAGTTTTAATACATTTGTAACCTATCTGTCAAGAAACTTTTTTAGAAGAAGTTTAATAATTTAACTCGCCGAAGAGAATTTCCTCGAAAGCACTAAACTTATCGCTCCCATAATTGTTGGGTTTCCGTCGATGGACGACGCTCTTATCGTAGTCTTCGAAACGCTGCGCCTAATGCTTTTTTCGACGGCATCGTGGAGACTCTTATACACCAGATGCCAGGCTTTCGTAATGTTTCCCGAAACTACAATTGCCTGCGGACTAAACCCGACTATCAGATTTGAGATTCCTATGCCGAGATAATCGGCAGTTTCCTTAAACGCTGCAATTGCTTCCATATCACCTTCATTTGCAAGCTTAATAAGCTCATCCATTGTGATCAAACTGCTAGTATTGCCTTTCCCGTTGAGGTTTGAATTGTAGCGTGCTTTAAGCGATTTTTCGGACGCAAACGCCTCCCAACAGCTGTACCCGCCGCAGGAACACGCCACCGGACCTCTCTCGCCAACGATCATGTGTCCGAATTCTCCGGCTGCTCCCTTTTCGCCCCGATAAATTTGCCCATCAAAAACAATTCCTGTTCCGACACCGTCGGCAACCATTACCGCGATAAAATTTCTAATTTTGCCGATTTTTTCGCGTCCAAACCAGAGTTCCGCAAGTGCGATCGCATTTGCGTCGTTGTCAATTGTCACAGTAAGACCGGTTGCTTTCGAAACCTTCTTCCCGATTTCCCAATTACGCCAATTAAAATATGGAATGTATCTTGCCGTGCCGAGCGTATTGTCCGTAATTCCAGGCAATGTAATTCCGACTTCAAGTCCGTGTCCCGCGTTCTTTTCCGAAAACTTTCGCACACCTTCAATTATCCTCAAGGTCATATAGTCTGCGTCCGAATTCGTTTCAAATGATTCTTGTTCCAAAATTCGCCCGGAAAGATCAGCGACCGCGATGGTCGTTACTCTGGGCGTGACGTCCACTCCAATCGCAGTAGGTGTTCCGCCTTTTATTCGTAAAAGCTTTGGTTTTCTCCCACCGGTGGAATCGCCCTCGCCAATATCTTCTATCAATTCGCTTGCTTCAAGAGCATCAACTATTGAGGAAACTGTTGATCGCTGCAATGCAGTAAAGCGAGCAATATCAGCCCGCGAAATCGGCGAGCGGTCTCTGATGTAGTTGAGCACGATCTGCCGATTTATATCCCGTATTTTTTTTGGGCGGGCTATTTCGGCTTTCGCATTCGGTAAGTGGATTTTCTTTGGCATTAGGTGGAAACCAATTCCATAATCTCAAACTTAACAATCAGAATAAACTTTGTTGTAGATCAAAACAAACTATTTTTAACCCTTTTGAAGTTTTTTTCAAACTTTTCAGCTACTCTTCGTGGTTTATGGTTAATGTTTGTGAGGTGTAGGTTTGGAAAGCTTAATATTTTTAATCAGCAATAATACCCTTTCCTTGTTCAATTTTTAACGTTGTATTCACTTTTTGAGTAAGTACAGTCTCTACGTCGCCGTTTGCCCAGTGAACTTCTATTTTCGTTAAATTCGGATTTCCTGCCAAACCAAAATGCAAAGTCTGGTCGTTTTGCGAAGCGTAACTTCCGCCGCTGATCAAATCCGCACGCATCTTATTTTTTCCTGATATTACGAAAATTTTTGAGCCCAAACCGTCACGCGGTGTGTTTTTTGCGGGATTGCCGATCAGCTTTACGTTGATCCAATAACTCTTGCTTTCCACCACGTTCTTTAAAAGCATTGGTGATGAATCCATTACATTCGCAATTACATCGATCCGTCCGTCACCGTCAAAATCGCCCGTCGCGATTCCTCTCACAACCTTGGAAACTGCCAGAGCTGAATTTGCAGCCGCTCCAACACGTTCAAATTTTACGCGCTCGTTGTCCCCTGGTCGCGTGTTGTGAAATAAAAGAATTTGCTGAGCAAAGCTTGTACCCCATTGATATTTGTCCACAACGGGATAGACGTGTCCGTTGCCGACAAGAACATCGAGCCAACCATCATTATCAAAATCTAAAAATGCAGTTCCCCATCCAAGAAATGGAATTGTTGGTTCACCAAGACCCGCTTGAAACGTTATGTCGGTAAAATTAGCATCACCGTCATTTCGATAGAGGGTGTTTGAATCGTCAGAAAAATTCGTAATGTGAAAATCTACTTTCCCATCGTTATCATAATCGCCAACCCCAAGCCCCATGCCAGCCTGCTCACGACCGTTTTCATTTAAAGCGATGCCTGACGGATACCCCAATTCTTCGAAATTTCCATTTCCGTCGTTAATGTAGAGCTGCTTAGGCGTCGAGTCGTTAACAACGAGAATATCGAGATCATTGTCGTCGTCAAGATCAATAAAAACAGAGGTAAAACCGTAATACCGATCCTCATCGGTTACACCGATCTTATCTCCAACCTCTTCGAAAGTTCCGTTCGGTTTTTGTTGAAAGAGGCGGTCTTTCGCCCCGTCCAATCCCCGAGGGCCGCACATAACGGGCTGCCCCCGAAACTGGCAAAAATTGTTTCCCGCGCTTTCTTTTTCGACACTAGAAGGACTCGGCGGGAGTTTATTCAAATCAAAATTCAGGTATGCCGGAATGAAAATATCGAGGCGTCCGTCCTTATCATAATCACCAAAAGTCGCACCCGTATGCCATCCGTTGACAGCCAATCCGACTTTTTCAGCAACATCGGTAAACGTGCCATTCCCATTATTTTTATAAAGCCTGGGAATCCCATAATTACTGACGAACAGATCGGCAAATCCATCGTTGTTGTAGTCGCCGACAGTTACACCCATTCCCCACCGCTCATTCTCGACTCCCGCCTTTTCAGTTACATTCTCAAACTTCCAACCGCCTAAATTTCTATATAATGCCGATTTGGGCGCCTTCTCGCTACCTTTTTCCGCAGCGATAGTCGAACCATTCAAGAGATAAATATCGGGTTTTCCGTCATTGTCAAAATCGAAAACGGCAACGGTACATGCGGTCGTTTCCAAAATATAATCCTTAGCCTTCCCTCCGGAAACGCAATTGAAATCTTTGAGAGGTGTATCAGCGGTTACGTCTTCGAAAGCAGGTTTTGCTTCGGCATCAATGATGCCAGTAGTTCGTCTTGAGTCGTAAACTTTAGCTTCACCGGTTGAAACACCGCCGGCATCCTGGCACAAAACGCCCGATACGAAACTTCCGAAAATCATCAATGCAACTGAAACTTTTCTTATCATATTTTTTCTTTATGAAAATAGCTCTATTTGAGGATCGGGCTATGTGACGCGTGAAACTTTCAATTGGTTTGACAGGAAATCTATTTTGCTGCCTGTACTATGTCCAAAGGCTTTGTGAAATCCCAGTCGAGAAGCGAAATGTAGTTTCTCTTCTCTAGAGTTTCATTAAATAAGCCAAGAGTGTGAAAGTGATATGGTAAACTCTCGTTCGCTAAATTTGGATTCTTCTGTAGAAACTGATTGGCAAGGGATGCCGTCTGCGGATCGTCTTTGAGCTGTCGAAACTCTTTCGATTTTGCTGCCGATTCTTCCCGCATCCCAAGTTTTTGATAGATCAACATCAGATTATACACGGAGGAAAGATCTTCAGGGTCGATCTCCAAAACACGCTCGTAAAAGGCACGCGCGATTTCAAGTTGTAATTTTCTTCCCTCTTTCCCACTTGATTCGCTTTTAATTTTTGCCAGTTCACCAAGTTGTTGCAGTGTCATTCGATCGTTCGGATATTTTTCGAGCACTTTCTTGAAGTGAATTTCCGCTTCGTCGAGCCTGCCTAAAGATCGTTCGATCCGACCCTTTTGAAAAATCGCGCGATGATTTTCTGGTTCCAAATCCAGTGTTTTTTCGATGAATTTGTCCGCGTCTTTCCATACTCCCAAGCCCATCATCGCAAGTGCCTTGTTCGTATAGGCAAACGCGCGATAATCGTTTTTGAAATCTATCACCTCTTCAAACGCATCTACAGCCTGCGGATATTGTTTTTGATCAAGAAGAGCGATCCCGTAATTATTCCAACGCCACCAATCCGGCATCGGCTTCGAATCTGCAGGCTGTTTTTTTGTTTTTTCTCCAACGACAAAACCTTCGCTTGTTTCCGCCAGGGTCACGATCGGCAAATCCGTCGGTTTGCCGATTACGTAATCGCTATAAACTCTTGTAAAACGCCGATACTGTAATTTCGCAGTCAACCTTAACTCGCCCGTGATTCCTTCAGGAAGTTCAAACTTGTACCTTGCAAGATCGGATCGCCCGGAAGGAATTGCGTTGTTATACGCGACAACACGTGTTTGCCAAATATGGTGCAAATCGTTAAGTGCCCCGTCTTTTTTGACAAGGTAGGTCTTATAATCGTGCGCTAATTCATCGAGCGAGCCGTCCTTTTTTATATAGCCTGACTTAAAAAGCGTCTTTCCGCCTGCGTCCGCAACGGTAAACTCTACGTAAGCCTCGTAAAAATCACGAAGCTCGGGTGGGAAGGAATGTCCGATGTTTTTATTTGTAACGATTACTTCAGCCGTTATCGTATCGCCACCTTGTATTTTGAATGAGTTGCGATTTAACGGAGCAAATAATTCCTCCTTTTTTGAATCTTTCGATTGCCCGCGTAGGGCAAAAATATCAATTGCTATGCGATCGTTTCTGAGAAACTTTACAACCTCATCAAATTGCCTTTTAAAACCGTAGACAATCGGAATCGCTGTATTAGCAGCCGCAAAACGATGCGATGAAATCGTGCCGTCTTTTACCGAAACGTCGTATTTTTCGGTCGGAGTCTTTTCCATATGACAAGAGTTGCACGTTTGTTTATCACGTTTGTAGAATGGATGCGGAACTTCCTTCGAAAATGACGATTGCTGAAATTCGTCCCCAACCATAAAGGCACGCATAAACTTATAATCGTTAAGCTCCTTTGGAACCTGAGATTTATGACAGGCAGCGCAGAATTCGGGTTTGCGCAGTAAATCTCTCATCATTGCACGTTTGTGAGATTCGATATTGCTCGTTATTTCGTCATCCGTAGCCCTGGTGATTTTTTTTCCGTTCTCGTCAACGAGGAGTGCGGGTTGCCCCATCGTGTAGCCGCCAATCCCTCTTCCCGATACCGACTCGATCGAGTGACAAACGATGCATGATACACCCTCTTCATCAAATGGACGGTCTTTAAATTGAGGTTTGTCCGTCAGCGCGCCACTAAATAGCGCTGTCGGATTGTGACAAGATTCGCAGTGGCGCGTAAACGCAATATTTTTTTGGGCAATAAGATCATTTACATTTTTCTGATAAAAGGGTTCGACGAATGCTTTGGCGTGTGCAGATTGCGCCCATTGAGGATGAGCGTCTGTATGGCAAGCCGCGCATCGCGAGGAAGACGTGAAATCTTTTGAATCGATAAATTTCCCGTTGAAAGTGTTGGCATTGCTCGGAGAAAAAGGCTTATCTTCTCCAAAACGAAAATCGTACGTTTCCGAAATCCATTCGTGATAATCCGTTAATGAGGCATTTCGGCTACTGGCTGCACTGATTGTAAAAAAAATGGTGCCGAAAATCAGCCAAACACAAATAACGGTGAATTTAATTAAACGCTTTTTCATTTAGTCGTTTTTTTTGAGTAACAAATGGAACATCGTTTTAAAACTTTAATCGCTGCGAGGTCCGCTGTGCAAACTTCCTCACGATAGCCCGGCAACAGGAAGCAAGTTTATTACATCCGAATTTGCTAGTATATTGGTGATAATTTAACGTTTAATGACAAGATATGACAACTAGAAAAATTAGATACATAACAACATTTGGAATTTTATCGTTGTTCGTAACTTTTATGCTTTTAGCATCACGCATCCGATCCAATGCGGATTCGCTAGATATGGAAAAGCGATTCGCGTCGGTTGCGACGGACGAAAAACTTTCGCCGGATGAGACTAAGGGCTTATATTCTATCGATGGTTCGCACAGCTACGTCGGATTTCGCGTGACACATATGGGTTTGGTTGAAGTTCCCGGGAATTTTAAAGATTTTCGGGGCACGATTGATTTCAATCCAATGAGCGTAAAGAATTCCGCAGTCGAATTTTTTGCCTATGTAAAAAGCATCGACACGAGGATCAACGGACGAGACAATCACCTGAAAAGCAAAGATTTTTTTGAACTCGAGAATTACCCGGAAATTTCGTTTAAAAGCACGCGGCTCAAGAAAAAGGGCAAAGGATATAGAGTTTATGGAAACTTAACTATCAAAGGCGTAACGAAGGAGGTAATGATTCCATTTCGAATTTATGGTCCGATCAAAGATCAAGGGGGAATTGTAAGAATGGGGATTCGCGGTGAAACAACGATTAATCGAAGAGACTTTAACGTAAACTACGGAAATAATCTTCCTTCGGGAATTCCGGTTATTTCCGACAGCGTTGTCATTCAAATCCAACTCGAAACCGTTAAGAAAGAGAATGGCATCGCAAAGAAAGATGGATAATGGTGCTCCCGACTGGATTCCAACCAGTGACCTACCGCTTAGGAGGCGGTTGCTCTATGCAACTGAGCTACGGGAGCGAGGGTTATGCACTAAGAATCGTATTTCAATAGTGAGTCTATTCTATAGCCGTTCAACTTTTCGCGACCATTTAGAAAACTCAATTCCACCAAAAAAGACATTGCGACAATTTCACCGTTGAGTTTTTCGACCAAATCGGCTGTGGCTTTCGCCGTCCCGCCAGTGGCCAACAAATCATCTACTATCAAGACCCGATGTCCGTCTCCAACCGCATCGCGATGTATTTCCAGAGTATCCTGACCATATTCTAAAGCGTAGGAGACCGAAACCTTATCCGACGGCAATTTACCCGGCTTTCTGACCGGTACAAAACCTGCCCCAAGTCGGAGTGCAAGCGGAGTTGCAAAAATAAACCCGCGTGATTCCATTCCAATCACCGTATCTATCTTTTCATCTTTATAGATCTCGACCATCGCATCCAGCGTTTGTTTTAATCCATCC
>JBGTGX010000091.1:0-2708 GCA_041746475.1 Pyrinomonadaceae bacterium
TATCTGGTCGCGAACCTGTTTTCCTTTATAGCCAAAAATCGTGTAATGCCCATCCGAAACAATTTGCTTTACTAAATACGACAAGAATCCATGAAGCTCTACACCTGAATGCGACGGTCCCGTCAAACACCCTCCGCGAAAAATCCCAACCGGCATATCGAAATATAGCCCATATTCCTGTGCCATAACGTCGCCGGCAGTTTTGGAGGCGCCAAAAAGGGAATGGAGGGTTCGATCGATCCTACATTCCTCAGTTATGCCATTGTAATCTTTCTCATCGGCATAATCCCACCGGGTTTCAAGCTCTTTCATGGGTAATTCGTTAGGACTGTCTCCATATACCTTATTCGTTGAAACGTGGATAAACGGTGATTCCGGACAGTTTTGACGGGCAGCCTCGAGCAAGTTAACGGTTCCCACTGCATTCACGTCAAAATCGATCAAGGCGATATCTCGTGCTTTGTCATGTGAAGGCTGCGCAGCGCAATGAATAATCGCATCGAACTTATTCGCCTTAAAGAAACTAAAAACTTCTTCTCGATTTCGAATGTCTAAATCATTATGGGTAAAATTGTTGGTTTTTTGGCGAAGGCGTTGAAGATTCCAACTCGTATCTCCTTGCTCGCCAAAAAACACTTTTCGCATATTATTATCAACACCTGTTACTTCATGACCCTGTGCGTCAAAAAATGTAACTGCTTCCGAACCGATTAAACCGCTTGAACCTGTAACTAATACTTTCATCTATTTATTCCAATATAATTAAATTTCTCTAACAAAAATTGCATCCATTTGAACTACCTCACTTGTCGTTGGATGAAGCATTTGTGCCAAACTACCATGAAATCGAAAACCTAAATTATACATCTTTTCGTAAACTTCGTGAAAGAGCGGCTGCTTTTCGTAAAGCTCTATAAACGACATTTCCAAAATCGCCAATTTAGATTCCTTTAATACCTGGCTGGCTCCTTCAATTGCTTCTATTTCATAGCCCTGTACGTCAATTTTTACCAAAATATTCTTGGACAGCTGCCTTTCACCGAAGACGCCGTCAAGGGTTTTAACCTGAACCTTTATTGGCTCAACGCTCTGCCCATTCTCACTTTCAGGAAACGCCTGCTTATACAATTCTTCCATTTTTAGAAACGAAGAAGATGGACTATGAAAACTCCGAAAAAAATCAAGAGTTTGCTCTTTACTTCCAATTCCATTTTCAAAAGGAAAAAAATTTTCGTCATTCGGTAGAGCGTTTTTCAGGTTGGCAAAGCAATCTGGCAGCGGCTCAAATGAATAAATATCCGCTGAAGGAAAAACCTCCCTTGCTAATTTGGCAAATTGTCCTTCATTCGCACCAATATCAATAATACTCTTAATACCTAAATCTAAAATCCATTGTCTCTTCAGATCACGGTAATGCTCATAGTTAATCCCTTTGCGTCTTAGAGCGATGGATTCGGGATGGCGCGCCATCGTGTACGTCTTGACGACAAGCCTTCTTATCGAATCTGTCATTTTCATTGTTCCCCACCAATCATTTTTGAAACTTCCTTTTTCGCCCTTCTCAGCCACATTGGATACTTAGAACGACACGTTTCCATTAACGGAAATTCCGGTTCAACATACCTTTCGATATCCCTGACTTCGGCAATTGACTTTCTAAAAAGTTCTTCATAAGCCCCAACCATATTTCCAACGCTTAGCATTCGAACCGAGGCAATCGCATTTCCCCTAATTTTTTGGAGTGATTTTCGGTTTCCAGCTAACCACCAAATTCGTTCGACGAATGCCGTATCATCACCAACCAAGATACGAAACCCATTTATGCCGTTACGAACAAGCTCTTGATTCCCTCCTTTGATATCAGTAACTAGCAGGCAACAGCCATTAGCAGCGGCTTCGATCATTGCGATTGAAAACCCTTCGCTATCCGACGTAAGCAAGAAAACATCCGACCGACGGAGATAATGTTCCACCTTTTCACTTTCGAGCCACCCTAGCATCTCCACTTTGCCAGACGCTATCTCCGGAGCAAGACGGCTAATGAATTGATCTCTTAGGGTTCCGTCCCCAATAATCCTAAACTTATATTCAGTATCTCGCCTCTCCAGAAGTTTAACAATATTGATGATATGCCCACTACGCTTATCTATTTGTTCCAGCCGTCCAACATAAATGAGTTGAATTGGCTCGGCATTTTCAGAGACCAAGGATTCGCGAATTTTAACGCCATATGGTATGCAGCAGATTTTCGATTGATCAAACCCGCATTCATCACGAATTTTTGAGCAGATTTCTTCACTAACTCCCACAGCAACATCCAAGAACCGGGAATAATGATTCAATGGTGTGTAAAATGCGTTTTGGTCAGAATGTGCGATAGCGAACCTCGCAATATTTGAATCCAAAACAGGCAAAACAGTCCATCCGATATCCTTTGACACAGATATCAGGTAGATCTCTGGCGCAAGATCGTTTAACCATTTCGTGAGAACTTTTGTCGTATCTTCTACAAATCCACTTGGCTCCCAAAGCCCAAAATGGAGATTTGCCCCGCTCTTTTCAATTTTCGGAAGCACCTTTGCATTTGGTGCATTTTTTGTAATCAGATGTACCTCATTATTCCTGGAAACCAGACCGCTTAAAAGACTCGGAAGAAAAAGGTGTCCGCCGCCAATCAATTGCTCGTCAATCGTTGTATCAATAACCGC
>JBGTGX010000092.1:0-4260 GCA_041746475.1 Pyrinomonadaceae bacterium
CGGCTTTCGATCTTCAGCAAATCAATACCGCGGCGCACAAACGGTCTAAGTGCTTTGTGTAGTGATCCGGGTTTATTCTTTAGCCTTACTACCAGCGAAATCTTGCGTCCGGTTTTGGAAATTTCGGCTTCGTCAGAAAGCAGGGCAAACCGCGTGTAGTTTTCCGAATGATCCTGTATATTCTCTTGTAAAATCTTTCCGCCATAAAGACTTGCGGTGCGTTTTCCGCCAATTGCAGCACGGGTAACATCACCGCTTTCGACCGCTCGTCGCACACTTCCTGCTGTGTCATCCGCCGGCACGCCCATTAGTTTTGGATGTCTCGCGAGAAACCTCTCGCACTGTGCCAAAGCGACGGGATGCGACTCAACAGTCTTTATAGAGTCAAGATTTGCTTCCTGACATGAAATTAGAAAATGCGAAACCGGAAGAATAGTTTCAGCAGCGATACTCAAATTGCTGTCGAGCAGGAGATCATAACAGCGATGAACTGAGCCAACCAGCGTATTTTCAAGCGGAGCCAAAATATAGTCCGCTTTTCCCAAATCAATCGCTCTAAACAAATCTTCAAAGGTTGGAAAGGAAACAGTTTCACACGTACCTCCAAGTATTCCGAGAGCCGCTTCCTCACTAAATGTTCCGCGCTCTCCAAGAAATGCGATTCGCGACTCAGGTTCCAATCCTTCGATTTTCGTAATCTTTTGATTTTTGGATTCGACCAATTTCCGGAAAATGTTTTGCTGAAGATGGAGTGATTCGTCAATAATTCGTTGAAAGATATTGTAAATGTTCTTATCGTCAAAAGGTCCGCCATTTTCTTCAATCAATCGCGTTACAACATCACGTTCGCGTGTTGGATCGCAAAGTGACGTATCAACATCAGTTTTAGCAGCCCCTACACGCAAAACGATTTCGGCACGCTTGTTGAGAAGCCGTAGGATCTCGCTGTCAATAGTGTCGATCTCCTCGCGCGGATTTGTAATCTTCCTTTCCGTCATTTTTTTATACCATTAAAAAAAATCATCATCCTTTCTGTCAGATGATGATCTTTGTAACTAAACCAAATATTAAAAGATCATCATGGGCGCAGACAACAAAAACTTCCAAAATAATAGCGCGAAAATGCATACGAAACTGCAGAAGATCGACGCTTTAAAGATTCTAAACTTTTTCCAATGATTTTCATATAATTATGCTAGACGAAAGATTATAACGAATGGTTATAGGTGTCAATTAAATCGCCGCCGAATGAGAAAAATTAAAAAACCCTGCTTTTAGCATAAAATCTCAAATAGCTATAAACGCTTTTCCAAGCTTTCGATAATGCTTATTGAGTGAGTCTAATCTTCCCAGATCGCACCCTTTCCGCTATCCCAGAATATTTTGTTAACTGCCGGAATGTCCTTCGTTAGAATTTCATTTGCCCTTGATTTTAATACTCCCCATTCGGCGTTCATCTGCCTGAGTAAATCAAGTGAAGGCTGATTCACACGAGGAATATCGCTCTCCGTCTGATTAATCAAGAACATATAATTTGCCGAAAACTTATTCGGAAAATTCTCAACATCATCATATGCCTTTGATTTTCGCTGAACCATTTCTTCATCCCACGTCCTCATTTTTGCAAGAAGCGATTCTGCGCTTTTTCTCACACCGCTGGTTTTGTCACTTTCAGGAAGTGATTCAATAAGAGCTTCAAGACGCTTTTGCTTCGCATAAATATCGTTGACCAAATTATGCATAACCGTGACTTCGGTTTCCATGCCAGACATTATTTGGTGATACTCAGCATAAGCTGAAGGCGTAGTAGGATAATTCGGATTGGCAAGAATCGCCGCGGTAATTGAAACATTCTGCCCGCCATTTCTGATCGTAAAACTGTATTTACCGGGCGATGCTTTGTGTCCCCAATAACCCGCCTCAATATAAACTCGCGGAACACCAGGCATCGTAGGATAACGCATATCCCACACGAATCTGTTTAATCCCTTGTTTTTTGGCAAAACCGTTTTAGAAGGGGGACCACCGTCCCATCCGCTGAAGTCTTTATCTGCTCTCGAAGAAATCGTACGAACCAGATTTCCCGCCGCGTCTTTTATTTCGAGCGAAATATTTTCATCTTTTTTGACCTCGGGCAAGTTGTAATAAATGACAATTCCATTCGCAGGGTTCACGCCATCGAAGGTATCCGTACCATCAATTTTTTCATCGGATCCATTCAGCGGGCTAGACCAATTGCCAAGATAAGCGTCTGCAGGTTGATAAATTGAGAACTCAGCTGCGCTCGGTTTATATTGACGAAGCAAGTTCAAATCATCCAGAATCCAAAACGAACGCCCCGATGTCGCCGCGATCAGATTTCCCTGATGAACACGCAAATCTGTTATCGGGGTTATGGGCAGATTCAATTGAAACGGCGACCAGTTTCTTCCACCATCCCACGAAATGAAGACTCCAAGTTCTGTGCCCGCGTAGAGTAAATCTTTCCTTACATCGTCTTCACGAACAACACGTGTAAACGCGTTTGCCGCAATTCCATTGTCGATCTTTGTCCACGAATTTCCGTAATCTGTCGTTTTATAAAGTCCCGGTGTGTGATCGTTAAATTTATACCTTGTAGTTGCGATGTACGCCGTTCCTTTATCGTGTGGGGAAACTTCGATTGAATTAATCAAAGATTCGGCAAGTCCATTTGGAGTTACATTTTTCCATGTTGCGCCGCCATCGCGAGTAAGTTGAACAAGCCCGTCGTCACTTCCCGTCCAAATAACTCCCTTCTCGTGCGGCGATTCCATTACATAAGCGAGCGTTCCGTAGTTTTCCGCGCCGACCGCTTCGTTTGTATATGGTACGCCCGGTTTACCTTGCTTGGATTTCTCATTGCGCGTCAGATCAGGCGAAACTTCCTTCCAGGTCTTGCCCATATCGCTCGTTTTGAGCAGGTATTGTGAGCCGTGATAAAAAGTGTTTGGTTCCCATTTGCTCCAGATAATCGGTGCATTCCAGTTAAAACGATACTTCATATCTTTGGCGGATACACCCAAATACTGCAATGGCGCAGCCATAATGTTCGTTCCGGCTTTTGCACGTACATCAAGAACCTCAATCGTTCCTTGATAACTTCCACCTAAAACAAAGTCCGGTTTATCGGGATCAAACGCGAGAAACGCACTTTCGCCGCCCGCTGAAGCTTGCCAACTATCGGTCGTTATTCCACCACTCGCAGATTCCCGACTCGCAATTTTAACGGACGAATTATCTTGCTGCCCGCCATATATGTTGTAAGGAAACAGATTATCAACATTGATGCGGTAAAACTGTGCCGTCGGCATTGTGCTTTGAGTAGTCCAAGTTTCGCCTTTGTTAAAAGTGATTGCAGCACCGCCATCGTTAGCGATAACCATATTTTTCGGGTTATCGGGATTTATCCAAAGATCGTGATAATCGCCGTGAGTTCCTGTAATTTGCTCCCAAGTTTTACCGCCGTCATTTGAACGCAAAGCGGGTGCGCTCAAAACATAAACCGTATTCTCATCTTTCGGGTCAATAAATAACTCGATGTAATACCAAGCTCTCTGTGTCAGCCGATTATCATCCGAAATTCGGCTCCAGTTCTCACCCGAATCATTTGAGACAAACAAACCGCCAGCGTCTTTCTCCGAATCGCTTTCAATCAACGCATAAACTTTTTCCGAATTCGACGGACTTACCGCAATCGACATTTTGCCCATTTCATTAGGCAAACCTTCTTTCATTTGTGTCCACGTGTCGCCGCTGTCAGTCGATTTATACAAACCGCTCCCAGGTCCGCCGCTGATTACCTGCCATGGGCGCCGACCGTATTCCCACATTGCGGCATACATTATTCGCGAATTATTTGCATCCATCGAAATTTCTGAAGAGCCGGTTTTCTCATCAACGTACAAAATATTTTTCCAGTTCTTCCCGCCATCCGTTGATTTAAAAAGCCCGCGTACTTTTGAGCTGCCGTATAAAGCTCCCTGTGCCGCTACGTAAACAACATCCGGATCTTTCGGGTGAACGATGATTCGCGCTATATGCTGCGTTGTATCCAATCCGATATGTTTCCAGGTCTTTCCTGCATCGGTTGATTTATAAACACCGTCACCGCCATGCGTCATTACACCGCGCACCGCGTGTTCGCCCATCCCTACGTAAACTACATTCGAATCACTTGGCGCAACCGCTATCGCCCCGACCGAACCGGTTTTGAAACATCCGTCGGAAATATTTTTCCAT
>JBGTGX010000093.1:0-80224 GCA_041746475.1 Pyrinomonadaceae bacterium
ACGGAGTGCCAAAGGACAATTTCCCACTATTTTTGAAGGAATGTGAGTGGCGTTTTAATAACCCAAAACCTCAGTCGCAGTTAAGCCAATTAAAACAATGGGTTAAGGACGAAATGGGATAGTTATCTGGGACATCCCCTAGTTTTTTGCTTGACGGACAAGACATCAATGATCCGAGTGTTTCCGGAGGTCAGGTTGCGCTAAACAATCCGGATGCGATCAAAGAGGTGAGAATTATTACCAACCAATTCCTCCCGGAATACGGACGTAATTCCGGCTCGGTTGTTAACTTTGTTGGTAAATCAGGCACAAACGAATTTCACGGTTCTGCATTTTGGTTTCACAATAATAAGAAACTAAACGCCTGCAGCAACCTCGATAAACGAGCGGGATTTTGTAACGCTGCCGCGACCGATCCTTCAAGGGTAGATGCTCCCTTCAGGCTTGAAAACCAAATCGGATTCACGGTTGGCGGCCCGGTATTCTTTCCGAGGTTTGGAGAAGGCGGTCCCTACATTTACAACGGGAGGGATAAAACCTTCTTCTTTGTTGATTATCAACGGTGGAGCGATCGCGCGCTCGGCTCAGGATTCACGCTGCGTGGCGCACCTACCGAAGCAGGGCGTCAGGTTTTGCAGTCGGCGGTTGGTACGCGTCCTCAGATTCAAGCCCTGTTGAAATTTGTCCAGCCAGGCATTGCGAATGGCCAAAGTGTGAGTTTCACCGCGAATGGACAATCCTTTACGGTTCCCCTCGGCGATCTGACGGGATCATCTTCGTTCAAATTCGATGACAATCAAGGCTCAGCCCGTGTCGATCACCGAATCAGCGATGTTAACTTATTTTACGTCCGCTATCGATGGGACAAGTCGACGACAAGCGGCACCGGACAAGTAACACCAGCGGGACTTACAACGCAAAATGCCCTTAAAACTTCGGCCACAACAGCCGTCCTTAACACCATTTTAAATAGTAAGATGGCGAATGAATTAAGGCTTGCCTATTCGAGGTACGATTCCGTTACGAGCGCTTCTGATCCTGCTTCGGAGTCAATACCATCAGTAGAGATTTCTCAACTCGGTCTGACTGGTTTTAACGCCGCGGCAAACCGGACTGCAATTGGCTTGGCGGTAAACCTACCGCAATTCCGCGTAAATAACACTTATCAAATAACGGATAGCTTGAGTTACGCGGCCGGAGATCATAATCTCAAGTTTGGGATTGACTGGCGTTGGCTTCAAGTCAAGAGCTTTTTCTTCCCGACGGTTCGAGGGCGTTTAGCATATACGACCCTTCAGAACTTCGTGGATGACGTTGCCAATCTTGCGGCCACAGTAAACCGACCACTGACCGGCGGAGATACGGTGGGTTTCTATGAATGGTGGGAGATGTACGGTTACGCGCAAGACGAGTGGAAGATCCGACCGAATTTCACGTTAACTTATGGCGTGCGCTATGAATTCCCGGGCGATTCATTTAAATACTTGAGCGAGCTTAACGATCGTATTTTAAGTGCAAATGGCAATGATCCGCGCTTCGTATTTACACCGACTCCTTCGGCGGACATGAATAATTTCATGCCGCGAATCGGATTTAACTGGAATCCTCAGACTTCTGATTCCGGAGTTTTAGGTTTTATCACCGGAGGTGACAAGCTTGTAGTCCGCGGTGGTTATTCACGAACTTACGATGCTAGTTTCATTAATATCAACCTGAATGTTTTCAGTTCGTTTCCATTTGTAAACGCAGGAACGGTCCCGGCAGCTGGTGCTTTCAATGCGATTGCTAATTTTACCCCGAGTTTGACAAATCCAAACCTCTTGACTCGAACGATTGTCGGAGAAGATTTTCGTGCCCCGGCAACGGATCAGTTTTCGCTTGAATTTCAACGGGCGATCACAAACGATTCCGTGTTTAAGATTGGGTATATCGGAACAAGGGGATCTTCTCTTTTTCAGACGGTTGACGGCAATCCGCGAACCAATTGCGGCACTGGAACAACCGCTTCGCCCTGCCCGCGAGTCGATCCGACACGTGGTGTAATTCGGTTGCGCGCAAACACCGCTGAATCTACATATCATGCGTTGCAGGTCAGCTTCGACAAACGATTAAGCAACAATTTTAGTGCTGGTCTGCACTACACTTGGAGCTCGTTTATTGACACCGCATCGGAGATTTTTAACCCGTCAGGTGCGGAAGTCGCAATCTCGCAAGATTCGTTTAATCGCGAAGCTGATCGGGCTCGTTCGAGCTATGATCGACCGCATCGCGTTACCGGTAATTTTGTTTACCAATTGCCATTCTTCCAGAATCAGCCTGGGTTTGCGGGGAGAGTTTTAGGAGGCTGGCAATTCAATTCGTTCTTCAGCTTCCAGGACGGGGCACCATTTACTGCTTTAAATGGCGCTGATCCGGCGGCTGCTCTAAACGGCATTGACGGTTTGGTCGGCAGCGCGATTCGTCCGAATATTAACTCGACTTTGAACCTCTCGGGTTTATCGATCCCAGAACTCTTGACTGCAGGCGGACGGACTCTTTTCTCTCAAATAACGGCCGCACAACGCGTCGGAAATGCTGGACGAAATATCCTGAGGGCCGATGGTATTCGGCAGATCGATTTTGGATTAATTAAGAATACTTTGCTTACCGAAAATATCCGGGCGCAGTTTCGTGTGGATATGTTCAATGCGATTAACCACCGTAATTTCGGCATACCCGAAGGCAGAGTAAATGCCGCTAATTTCCTTGATCAATGGGGAACGAACGGAGGAAACCGGCGAATAATTCTGGGCGCCAGACTCGTTTTCTGATCCCGGAGTAATTGGCGAAATCCTATACGCTTTGCACGGCAATCAATTTTGGTTGCCGTGCTTTTTCAATTGCCAGCCCGTATAATTCTGGTCAGTAATTATTATGCTCGAACTCATTTTTGCAAATTTAAGGACCAGACCTTTTCGCACGATGATAAGTATTATCGGCGTTTCGCTCGGAGTAGTATTAGTGACTCTGTTTACGGGGCTTGCTCGTGGATTGAGTAATGATATGGCGAAGCGGGCTTCAAACTGGAAAGCCGAAATCGTTTTCACTCGTCCGGGATCCATGACATTATCCAGTTCGAACGCTAACGTAAACACGAAATACGCAGAGAAGCTGCTTGAGATCGAAGGCGTTCAATCTACGGTTCCCGTTTATCGATACATCGCCGCAAATACAAAGGAGCGCTGGGGCGTCCAGCAAATTGACGGAATCGATTGGAAACCTTTTGCCGAAATGAACGGGATGGAGATATCGCAAGGACGCGCACCGATTGCGGATGATGAGGTAATAATCGACGAACGGCATATGCGTGATCGGAAATATTTACTCGGTGATTCTCTTGAGACCCTTGGGAAAAAATATAAGATAGTCGGCGTTTTTTCCCCGCCGTCCGGAGCTCGCATTAAAATGTCGCTTGGAGCGATGCAAAATGCTCTTCAAACTCAAAATAAGTGCACATTCATTCTCGTTAAACTTAAAGATGGAGCCGACGTAGCAACGGTCGCACAAAGGATCAATCAGGCGCTTCCCGGAAACAAAATAAACTTAACCCGGGATTTAATCATTGATTCCCAGGACCGAATTCCCGGTCTTGCAACTTTTCTCCGCGTTTTGGTCGGATTAGGCGCATTCGTTAGCACGATCTTCGTGCTTCTTTCGATGTATACGACGATTACCGAGCGGCGAAAAGAAATCGGTATCCTTAAATCTCTGGGCGCCTCGAAATCGTTTGTTGTCAAAGTGATCGAGGGCGAAGCTTTATTGATAGGAATTTCCGGAATTGCTCTTGGATTTTTGGTGTCGTTTGCCGCGTCTTATTTGATCGAAATGATTTTCGGAATACCCTTTGAATTTAGCACTGGATGGATCATCACCGCGTTTATCATTGCGATAGGTGGAAGTCTTATCGGTGCATTGTATCCTGCGTGGCGGGCATCGGACATCGACCCGGTTTTAGTTTTAACAAATGAGTAGTAATCACCAACTCGTTCTGGGTGCCGTTAAGCAAAAAGAGTCATCAAAAAAACAAGGCGCGCTGCAAGATCTGTTTGCCGTTTGGTTTGACGCATTTGTCTACAATCAGATTTGGGAGGATCCGGGAGTAGATATCGAAGCACTCGAAATAGACGCTAGTTCCCGGCTTCTCACAATTTCTTCCGGAGGCTGCAACGCACTGAATTATTTACTCGAGGACCCCGAATCCGTCACGGCTGTCGATCTCAATCGTCATCACATCTATTTGCTGAATCTAAAGATTGCCGCCATAAAATCCCTCGCTTCTTACGAAGATTTCTTTGCGTTTTTTGGGTTTGGAAAACACGCCGAACACCTCCGAAATTATAAAGAATACATTGCACCAAAACTCGACAACGATTCCCGCAGTTTCTGGGAAAACGGCTCCTTCCCGATGAAATTCTTTGGACACAAACGAATCGATTTTTTTTCCAAAGGCGGTCTCTACGAGCATTCGCGCAACGCATATTTCCTTCGTTTTTTTCACAAACTTGCACATTTGCTTGGCTATAAACCCGAGGAAATCTTAAATACCCAAACCATTAAGGAACAGGAACGCGCGTTTGAAGATCACATCGCTCCGTTTTTTAATAGCTTCTTATTCAAGGCGATAGGGAAAATGCCGATCACACTTTTCGGTTTAGGAATTCCACCGCAGCAATACGAGGAGTTGAGAAAAGATTTCAGTGAAGGCGGAAACATTCTTGATCTATACCGCGAACGAACAAGAAAACTAGCGACCGGGTTTCCGATCGCCGAAAATTATTTTGCCTGGCAAGCTTTTGCCCGAAAATATGACACTGAGAAACGAGTTGCAGTTCCCGATTATTTGCGGGAAGTAAGCTACGAAAAACTAAAGAAAAATGCCGGAAAGATAAAAACGCGGATCGGTTCGGTGACGGACGAAATAAAACGCAATCAGTTTGATACATTCAATCGATATGTTTTTCTGGACGCACAGGATTGGATGAACGAGGAAACGATGATCGATCTTTGGACTTCAATCTCCCAGAGGAGCAAACCCGGCACAAGAATAATATTCCGTACCGCGGGCAAGTCTTCTCCGATCGAAACTTGCCTGCCGGTCACTTTGCGCGAAAGGTTTGAATACCACGAACAAGCCTCAAAAAAACTGTTCGAAAAAGACCGTGCCTCGATCTACGGTGGATTTCATCTTTACGTCGTGAAATAGGGTCAGCAATTTAGAGGACAAGTATCGCTCATCTTTTATCGTTATCGTTTATGTCAACAGCCTTCGAAAACATGGACCGAATGTATCGCCATCAGCGATATTTCTATGATTTCACGCGTAAATACTATCTTTTAGGGCGCGATAGACTTATCTCGGAAATGAATATCGGGGAAGGCGAAAACATCCTGGAAGTCGGTTGCGGAACGGGTAGAAATCTTGCGATTCTTGCGAAGAAATATCCAAAATCAAACTTCTACGGGCTCGACGCATCGACCATAATGCTTGAAACTGCCGGGAAGAAGATTGTTGGGGAAAATATAGAAAACGTGCAATTACAAAAAGCAATCGCTGAGGGATTCTCTTTTGATAAGACTTTCAAACTGACCAAACCTTTCGATTCGATCTACTTTTCATACTCGATCTCAATGATTCCAACCTGGCGGGAATCGATACAAAACGCCCTCAGAAATCTTAAAAGCGAATGCTCATTCTATATTGTCGATTTCTACGACCAAAGAGATCTGCCAAATTGGTTTCAGAAAATTCTGCAGATTTGGCTCAGGCAATTTCACGTCAAATATCCTAGTGCACTGATTCCATATCTGGAAACATTAGAAAAAGAAGGTATCGGGAGCCTTCGCGTAAAATCGATTTATAAGAGCTACTCATTTATCGCCCAATTCAAAAAATCTTAGTTTCCTTTTAGCTCCTTTATTTTTTGTTCGGCATTTTTATTTGCGGGATTTAGTAGCAAAGATTTTTCATAGTGTTTAATTGCGACGTCTTTGTTTCCTTTATTCAAATTCGCTTCCGCTAAACTGTCCCAGGTATTTGCCGAGCTTGGAAAATCATTTGTGTTTAGCTCAAAGATTCTGATCGCGTCGTCGAGTCGTTTGATGGACATTAGGTTATAACCAAGCCTATTCATTTGAGATTCGCTCAAAGCCTGTTCGGTTCCTTCTTTTCGCCGTTCCTGATAATTTTTCAACGCTGTATCAATATCTTTGTCGATGATCTCCTTTAACAATATTCTCGAAGGCGAATCGAATCTTTCGTAACCTAGCCAGTTTAATGCCGGATGGCTACCGCCGATCGAAGCGGCGATGATCTCATCTGAAAACGAAAGGCCATTTTTCCCATTAGCAAAAAACACAACTCCGTTTTTCGTTTTATCGGAAGCTGTGAAATACGCTTTAATATTTCCGTTATCGCCCCAATGCCAAAAAGATGTTCCCTCCGTGGTCGTCTCAAGCCCGACGCCAAGTCCCCAGCCGATTTCCTTTGAGACTTTTTCAACCGGGCGATTTGTGCAATTTGTACACTTTTCATCAACCATTACTTGCGGCGTGAGCATCGCGCGGCGAGTTTGTCTTTTCATCCCGTTCCCGTCAAGAACTGCGATCAGAAATCTCGCGTAATCTTCAGGGGTTGTAAGCAAACTCGCCGCCGCATTCGGTTCGATATCCTCGTCAAGTCCGGCAAGTTTGCCGAATGAATCGTGCCTGTTTGCCTTTACCTCCTTTGAACGAGCATTCCAAACGTAGGTGCTTGAGTTCATTTTCAAAGGAAGAAAAACCATCTTTTTCATAAAATCTTCGAGCGGCTTTTTTGCTATATGTTCAATAACTTTTCTAAGGTATTCAAAACCTTCGCCTGAATAGCTGAATCGCTCGCCGGGGGTGAAAAGTATCGGCAGAGTCGTTGCGTCGCGGTTTCTCCAATTCGGAAACCCGGTTGTATGACTTAAAACTCTTCGTGCCGTGATTTTATTCAAACGCTCATCGGCTCCGACTTCATAATTATTTCCAAGATACTTATTGAGCGGAACATCCAAATCGATCTTGCCTTCATCAGCCAACTTCAAAACCGCATATGCAAAAACGGGTTTGCTCAAAGATGCCGCCTCAAAAATAGTTTTTTCAGTTATTGATTCTTGCGTTTCCGCATTCCTAAGACCAAAACCTTTCGTCCAAACCAATTTGCCATCTCTAATTAAGGCAATTGAAAATCCCGGCAAATCCGCTCCTTTCATAAATTTTGGAATATCTTTTTCCAAACGTTGAATCGAAGCTTTCGATAAACCTGGGGTGTTACCCGATAATCGTTTCTGAGCGGAAATAGAAATACAAAGAGCGAAAATCGTGATCAGGATATATAGTTTTCTCATATTGTTAATATTTTTTTGCCTTTTAAAGACAACACCGCCGTTAGAATTTTTGTGACGGTTTTCTAAACGTGCGCTCCAAAATTGCCAAACTAATTCCCCCTAAAATCAAGGTGCTTGCCAAAATTAGACGCAGTGAAATCACTTCCGACAAGAATATCAATCCGCCCGCCGCGGCAATAACCGGCACAGATAATTGTAGAATCGCAGCCCGGGTTGCTGAATGATATTTGAGTGCGGCATACCAAACTGAATACCCAATCCCTGAGGCTATTGAACCGGACAATACGGCGAATATAATTCCTTCCGCCGATAAATCGATGCGATAAACAAATGGCATACTTGCCAAAACAACAAACGGAATAGTTCGAACAAAATTGCCTGTTGTATCAGCCAGCGGATTTTCGCTTCCTTTGCCGCGAAGTGTGTAAAATCCCCAGGCAATTCCCGACAATGCCATCAAGATCGAGCGAATCATAGGGGGCGATTCGAGGCCCGGGAGAACCAAATAAACCAATCCAACAAGTGCGAGAATCAAGCCGAGCCATTCTAATACTTTCGGACGTTCTCGCTGGACGAGTGCGGCAATGATCATTGTCATCTGCACCATCCCAAATAAGATCAGAGCTCCCGTTGCTGTCGTTAGGCCTATATAAGCAAATGAAAAACATATGGCGTAACCAAAAAGGAAAAACGCCGAAAGCCAGTTTCCGCGGATGGGGTTCTTAGTTTCGTTTTTAGCGAATATCGAAAAGATTATTAGTAAAGTTATCGCTCCTGAAAGCAAACGAATTGCCGTAAAACTGCTTGCATCGATCAGTTTCGCGCCAAGGGCGAGCCGGCAAAGTATCGAATTGAATGCGAAAGCGGTGAGTGCAAAAGTTGTGAAAAAAAATATTTTCAAAATTTAAATTAAAAGCATAGTACACACGTTCAGAGTTCAAACTTCAATACGGATTTTCCGTAAGCGAAGCGAAACGGAAAACCAGAATGAATATCTAAAAAAGTTAGTCACAATTAGGTTTCTGTGATTTCGTCGTTAACAAGCATCCTGCTTCGCTCATGCTTGCTACAAACCAAAGTTTGAACTCTGAATGTGATTACCAAACGATCATTTGGTGTTTTTTTTTGCCTTCAAATTAATCTTCTTCATCGTTTGCGACGGTATTTTTTTCCGGACGCATATGCGGAAAGAGAATCACATCACGAATTGTGTGCTGATTGGTAAGAAGCATCACGATGCGGTCGATCCCGATACCGATTCCGGCGGCGGGCGGCATTCCATATGAAAGGGCTTTGATGTAATCCTCGTCCATGATCATCGCTTCAGCATCGCCCGATTCGCGTTCTTTCATCTGGTCTTTAAAACGTTGGTATTGCTCTTTCGGATCATTTAGTTCCGAAAAACCGTTCGCACGTTCGATACCGCCGATAAATAATTCAAAACGCTCGGCAATCGCCGGATTTTTGGGCGATGCTTTTGAAAGCGGCGAGATTGATTTGGGATAATCGATGATGAATGTTGGTTGGATCAATTTCTCTTCGGCGTGCCGCTCAAACAGATCGAGCACATTCTCATCAGTAATTTTTGCATCAGGCACGAATCTCAAGATGGCATTTTTCATCGAAAGCCGTTCAAACCTATCAAAATCTATTTCATTTCCCTCATATTCAATTTTCAAACTTCCCGTTGCTTCGAGCACGCTCTTTTTCAACATTTCCTCACAAAAGTCCATCATTCCGTTGACATCCATATAGGCACAATAGAATTCAAGCATTGTAAACTCGGGATTGTGTTTGTGTGAAATACCTTCGTTTCGGAAGTTGCGGTTAAGTTCGAAGACTTTTTCAAAACCGCCGACCATTAGGCGTTTGAGATAAAGCTCGGGAGCGATTCTCGCAAAAAGCGGGATGTCGAGGGCTTTGTGATAAGTTTCAAAGGGCTCCGCCGCCGCACCTGTCGCTTTTGGGGTGAGCATCGGAGTTTCAACCTCGATGTAACCATGATCTTCCAGGTAACGACGCATCGAAGAAATGATCTTTGCACGGCGTTCGAAGATCTCGCGCGTCGTTAGACCTTCGTGCTCAACCTGAAGCGATGAGCCGATCAAATCCATATAACGAAACCGACGACGCAGTTCGGGATCGGCGATTCCATGCATTTTGTCGGGCATCGGCAACATCGCTTTTGATAAGAACTGAATTGTCTCAACATGCACCGAGAGTTCGCCTGTATTCGTCAGAAACAAATATCCCTCAACGCCAACAAAATCGCCGTGATCTAAGTGTCCGAAAAGTGTAAACCCCGAAAACTCTTCATCCATAATCTCACCCGTGTCATTATTGATCGCCTTCGCATCTTGCTTACGAACGTATATTTGTAACCGATCTTGGCCATCGCTCAGATGAACAAATGCCGCTTTTCCCATCACACGAGGCGGAGTCGCAAGCCGTCCGGCAATTCGGACATTTCCAAGAGCTTTCAGTTTTTCATTTAGCGGTTCTTTAATTTCCGGAGCAGGCCTTTCGCGTTCACCCAGTTTTGCAACGACCTCGCCGATTTCTTTTAAAGTTTCGGCAACCGGCGGAAATTTCACCAACGCTGTGATCGTATCTTCTTCGCCTGAAACTTTCGTGCGTTCAAATTTGTTCGGATACGGATTGCCGACAAGCGCTACAAGCTCAGCTAAATTGTGTTCACGAGCTTCGGTCTGATCGTTTGGCTCGATAATTTCGTTAAATTCCGGGACGTTCATATTCTTTCGTTGTTCAATGTTCTGTATTCAAAGTTTAGAGTTTAGCGAAAAAGTAAAGAAACGGCTAACTTTGCTGGGAAATCTCCCGTCCGATGTGGATATCCACAGACATCAATCAGTATGCAAAGGCTACTCGTAAGTTCAACGCTCGCAATAGTCGGAACGTCGATTATTTTGGTCGGAATCACCTTTGGCGCGATTGGAAGCGTAACAAAATCAGCGCTTTCGATCGAAAATACCGTTACAGGCGTTCAAGGAAAACGCGTCTTAGGAACATCGACCTATGCATACATCGGTTTAGTAGAATTCCGTTCAACCGATAGCAGCGACGGACATTTTCAAGCTAACATTGGTTTCAGGAATCCCTTCAGGTAGCCACGAAATTTACTCTTAAACTCCTCGGCGGCTCTCGTGAGCCGCCATTTTTTTTATGCGGAAACCCGCACGGAGTAAGGGTGCAGGGCTTAGCATACCCGAGGTGTGGTTTTCATTGGTTTGGTCAATCTAATATCGCCTTTGCTTACGGGCATAATTGTTTGTCGTTCAGGTTTCCAGAGAAACAAACCGAACCGCCGAAATTTGAACAAAATGCAATAACGTGCGAAAGTTTAGTTAGTAATTTACCGCAGACAAACGAATCGACAACAGTGGTCAAATTCGCTTTTCTGCGGATAGGTCTGTTTAAACAATGGAATTAAAAATAGGTGACACATTTTCGGTAAGCAAAGAGGTAACCGATAATCTCATTCGGGAATTCGCGGATATATCCGGCGATTATAATCCTCTACATCTTGATGAAGGGTTCGCGAAAGAAACTCTTTTTGGCAAACGGATCGGGCACGGAATGCTCACGGCTTCTTTTATTTCGGCGGTTCTGGGCTATAAGCTGAGTGTGAGGAAATTGGTTTATCTTGGGCAAACTTTAAGATTCAAGCACCCGACTTTTGTAGGGGACACGGTGACTGCAAAGGCAACCGTGATAAAAATTCGCGAAGATAAACCGATCGTTACGATTGAAACCATCTGCGCAAATCAGGATGGTATAACGCTTATCGAAGGTGAAGCGACGATCATGCTCCTGGATTAATGAGGAAAACGGAAAAACCAAAAAACCCTGCCAACAAAGGATTGCGGTGGGCAAGGCACGTGGCGTCGAAAGATCACGATCCAAACCATCTCCCGCCCGGTGCGGTTCGTTTCCGCGATTGCAGAAAGAAGCGAAAGCAAGATCAATGAACTTTTCAACTGAGAAAACAAACGCGATCGCGCGTTTACGTGATGAAATAATACACGGAACACGCATTCTCACCCTCAGCGGATTGACCTCGACCGCCGCAAAGGCTTTTGTACTTTCCGAACTCCAAAAAGGATCTGACAAGACTCTTGTAGTCGTTGCTGACCTGAACAAAGATCTGGAAACTTGGGAAAACGATCTGCTTTTTTTTCAAGAATTCGATTTGCAATCTTTTCCTTCGTTTGAGGCGGATGTTTATTCAGGTGTTTCGCCTCACGCGGAGACGCAGGAAAAGCGTGCGTTGGCTCTTTGGAATCTTACAAATCATCATCAGGACTTTCTGATCATTTCTTCAAAAGCCTTGATAACGCGAATTCCGTCACCTGAAAAAATCCAATCGATGGGCGCGTTTCTTAAGCGTGATGAAGATCTCCCGCCGGGCGAACTCACCAAAAGGCTTTTCGCAAGCGGTTATAAACAAGAAGAACCGATCGCAAATGTCGGTGAGTTTTCGGTGCGAGGGGGTATTCTTGACGTTTGGTCGCCGAATTCTGAGACACCCGTTCGGATCGAATTTTTTGGCGATACGGTCGATTCAATTCGTTCGTTCGACCCGGAATCGCAGCTTTCGATCGAACAGTTAAAGGAAGTTTCAATCGCTCCGATGAGAGAATTTACTGCGGACGCGGACGATTTCAAGCGCTGGGCGGATGTCGCAGCCGAAAAATTCGATGATGAATTGTTTGAACGAAATTTGAAAGACCGGACAGATTTTAGTTCTGAAGGAGAGAGTTTTTCGGGCTGGGAGTTTTTAATCTCACTTGTTCATAAAAATAACTCGACAATTTTTGAATATCTCGGAGATGCAATTTTTATTGTGGATGAGCCAGCCGTGGTTGCGCAGACGCTCAAGACGTTTTATGAGCGCACCGACGATCATTATCAGGAAATTATCGAACATGGAGAAATCGGACTTGCGCCGGATGAATTGTTTTTCACTCCTGTAGAGATCCGCGAAAAACTTGATGAGTTCCCTCGCTTAGAATTGCGTAGTCTTGGAAAGCTTGCGGCTTCGACGGACGAAGAATTTTCACTCGGCGAAAACCTATTTGAATCTGGGATTTCAAATATCAAATCCCAGCTCGAAAACGGAAAACAAAAGACTAAAGATCAACCACCACTTTTTCTTTTTTCGACGGCCGAAAAATCAACCGACTTCGAAATTCAATCGCGCTCGCCGAGAAAATATCAAGGAAATGTAAATAAATTCGCAGAAGATTTCAAGCGCAAAGATTCGACCACGCGCGATTCACTTTACGTGTTTCAGTCACATGGGCTGGCCGAAAGATTTAGCGATATCTTACGTGATTATGATGTCGTGCTTTCCGCGAAGTCTGTGCGTATAGGAAAATTATCGAGCGGTTTTGAAATTTCTTCGCTCAATGTCTCGATAACGTCGGAATCCGAAATTTTCGGGGAGAATTTACAAAGGGAGTTCGAGCCACAGAAAATAAATAAACGACGGCCTAAGACCTCGGCGTTTATTTCGGATTTTCGCGATCTCAAAGAGGGAGATTTCGTCGTTCACGTGGATCATGGAATCGGCCGTTTCGATGGCCTAGAAATGATCGGAACCCAGGGCGTCGAACGCGAGTTTATGCTCCTGGTTTACGCCGATAAAACAAAACTTTTTGTCCCGGTAGAACGGCTCGATCTGGTTTCGCGGTATGGTTCGAGTGAAGGATCGCAACCGGCGCTTGATCGTTTAGGTGGAATTGGTTGGCAAAAAACCAAGGCGCGTGCAAAACGCGAAATGCGGGACATGGCGGACGAATTGCTCCGCTTATACGCCGAGAGAAAACTGGTACAAGGCTTTGCTTTTTCAAAAGACGCGCCATGGCAAAAGGAATTTGAGGATGCGTTTCCTTATACGCTAACGATCGATCAGGCCGCGTCGATCGAAGATATCAAAGGCGATATGGAAACACACGTTCCGATGGATCGGCTTATTGTCGGCGATGTCGGTTACGGGAAGACAGAGGTTGCGATGCGCGCCGCTTTTAAGGCGGTAATGGACGGAAAACAAGTGGCGGTTTTGACACCGACAACCGTTCTTTCATACCAGCATTTTGAAACTTTCAAACAGAGATTTGCGGCGTTTCCTGTAAAGATTGAGCTCCTTTCTCGTTTTCGTTCGCGCAAACAACAGGTCGAGGTCGTCGCTCAAACGGAGAAAGCGGAGGTTGATATACTAATTGGAACACACCGAATACTATCTAACGATGTAAAAATGCCGAAACTCGGGCTGGTCGTGGTTGACGAAGAACAAAGATTCGGTGTCGCGCACAAGGAAAAACTTAAAAAACTCAAAAAGAAGGTAGATGTTTTAACGCTTACGGCAACACCGATTCCACGCACCTTGAATATGTCGATGATCGGTATGCGCGATATGTCTGTTATCGAAACGCCACCCAGGGATCGGCTCGCGATCAATACACAGGTCATGCAGTTTTCCGAAGGCGTTATAAAATCTGCAGTCGAACTCGAACTTTCGCGAAATGGGCAGGTTTTCTTTATTCATAACCGTGTGCAGACGATAGAAGCAATTGCCGCACACATCCAAAAGATCGTTCCAAACGCCCGAATTGTGGTTGGACATGGACAGATGGGCGAAAAGGAATTGGAAAAGGTAATGCTCGACTTTGTAGGTTATCAATATGACGTTTTAGTCGCTACGACCATAATCGAAAACGGCATAGACATTCCGCGTGCGAACACGATTATTATTAATCGAGCTGATAATTATGGGCTTTCGCAACTTTATCAACTTCGCGGACGAGTCGGACGTTCGAGCCGCAGGGCCTATTCTTACCTTTTGATTCCGGGAGAACAGGAATTAACACCGATCGCCAAACGACGACTATCCGCAATCCGCGAATTTTCGGATCTCGGCGCAGGTTTCCGGATCGCCGCACTAGATCTCGAACTCCGCGGTGCGGGGAGTATTCTTAGTGGAAAACAATCGGGACACATTGATTCGCTCGGATTTGACCTCTATACAAAAATGCTCAATCGCACTATTCAAGAGCTCCGCGGCGAAGAAATTGAAGATGAGACAAGCGTTTCGCTTAATCTCGGAATAGACGTTTCGATTCCTCAAGACTTTATCAACGAAACAAGCCAGCGTTTAAGAACTTACAAAAGGATCTCATCAACCGAAAATGAAGAAGACCTGCGAAAAATATATCTGGAGATCGAAGATCGTTATGGAAGGCTCCCGGATTCCGTTGAAAATCTATTTGAGTACGCGAGATTGCGACAAACTGCCGAACTAATGCACGTGATAGGTGTAGACAGGGCAAAAGAGGGATTGGCAATAAAACTCGGTGAAAAATCTCGGGTTGAACCGGAAAAACTGATGGCCTTTATTGCCGAAAATGTGGGCTCTGCCTTTTCTCCAAACGGTATCTTGAGGGTTCCTATTGACGAGGAAAATTTGATCGAGACGGCACGTCGCATTTTACTTGAAATTAAAGGCTAGCGCGTGTTTTCCGTGCAATCGTTGTATTCATTGAATTCGCAAATAAATAGATCCGGCGCATATTCGCGGGTTTGTTTTCTTACATTTCTCCACAGCACCGATTGAAGATATTTATCACGCGTCCAGCCGAGCTTCGCGCGATTTTTCCAGACAAATTCATACGCTTCTTTTTCTTCGGCGCCCTTTAAGTGTTGAGCTTCGTGCAACAATATCGCCGCACGCTCGGTATCGTTCGCAGCATAAGTAAAAAAATCCGGATATACTGTCATTATTTCGAAGGGATAATTTGTTGCAGCGTAGGCATTCTCTTTTGGAACCATTGAATTTAGCCAGTTATCGCTTGCACGAAAGCTTGTTAACCACCGTAGATATCTAACTTCTTCATCAAAGCCCTTTTCGTCCAACAAATCTATCGCCGAATTTACAACCGCCCGATCTTCAGATTTTAACGGATCGGATGATATCAGTAGAGATGCATAAAACCCAAAAATAATAGTAATCACGACCAAAACCAAAATCCCGCCGCGCTTTATTAACTTTCGTCCAAGGTTGTTGTTCTGGGAGCGAGACTCGGGGCCTGGAACCGCGTCGGTAAGCGACGATTCACAGCGAATGCAGTTTTCGGCATTTGCAAAATTTGCTAGTTTGCAATTTGGGCAAATCTTATTCATTCAGACGATTTTATACTTTTTCTGTGAAAAGAGGATGGACCCCTCTTTTATTTAAAAATGCAGATAGAGTTATTTATTCCAATAATTGCCTTTCAATCATCATAACAAAAGAAACCCAGAGGCGGATTCGAGCATCATAGCGATTTGCAAAAGGCATCAATTGAAGATTAAGATTCTCGAATAGTTTTAATAAATCGTTAAGTTTTAAGGAGTAACACTGTGAGATTAATCAACTCCACATTTTTAGCAGCTATATTTTTGCTAGCAACCGTTTCCGTAATGTCTCAGGAAACCGAGGCGGTGATCGTTGACGAGGTAATAGCTCAGGTCAATGACAGCGTAATTTTGCTTTCGCAGGTCAAGTCGGAGACAAAAAACGCCATTGACGGTCTTGTTCAAAGCGGTAAATCAGAGGCTGAAGCGAAGGCGATCGTTGATAGCAAGAAGGGGCAACTCATAGCGAACTTGATAAATGAAGAACTTCTGGTACAAAAAGGCAAAGAAATGGGCGTCGAAAAGACGGTCGAAGCGAGAATAAACCAGCAGTTTTTGGAACAGATGAAGCAGTTTAATCTAAAATCGCTCGACGAACTATATGCTGCGATGCGGCAGCAGAATCTCGATCCTGACGAACTTCGTGCTGATCTCAGAAAACGTTATACGGAAGATGAAGTATGGCGAAATCAGGTTGATAGTGTCACCTATTGGTCTATTCCGGATAAGGAAATTAAGGATTATTATGCGAAAAATGCTTCCAAATTTAAAAAGCCGGCTACGGTGACAATTAGTGAAATCTTTTTGAGTTTCGCGGGGGCAGACAAGGAAGCGGTGAAGGCAAAGGCCGATCTACTGGTGAAGCAGCTTCGCGCCGGTGCCGACTTCGAAAAAGTTGCGGTAGCAAATTCTGATCGCCCTGACGTAGTGGAAACGAAGGGGAAAGCCGGAAAATATGACGTTCCTGAATTGAATCCGCAGTTTGCGAAACCCCTCGAAAATGTGAAGGTCGGCGGATATTCGGATCCAATTGAGATGGATATCGGAATGGAAATTATTCGCGTCGATGAAAGAACCAAGGGCAGCGACGAAGCGCAATTTAATGAAAATCTAGTCAGAAGCGCTATGCTTCAGGAAAGACTCCCGGATGCGCGCAAAGAGTATTTGGAGAAACTCAAGGACGATGCGTACATAAAGGTGCGAAAAAGTTATGAGGCGATGGTTATGCCTCTTCTTAAGCCGGAGGACAAAAAGACAGCGGCTCTCGACTCAAAGTAATATTTTGTCTTCGAACTTTTTTGAAAACGCCGTCCTGAAGTGATGGCGTTTTTTTATTATGAGGTTAGACGTATTTCTAAAAATAAGCCGGCTGATTCCGAGCCGAACGCTTGCGAAGGAGTTTGCAAAAATGGGATTGTTGAGCGTAAACGACGTCGTTGCGAAATCTTCCCGTGACTTAAATTCGGGCGATGAGCTCGAAATTCGACGACGTGACCGCGTTTTGAAAATTCGGATTTTGAAAGTTCCTCATACGAAACAAGTCTCAAAAAGGGACGCATCCGGCCTGTATGAAATTCTTTCGGAAGAGATCTTAAATAGGGACCCTCTATTCGGCTAGTTTTGGGCAGATCTATCTTCCATTTTCGGCTTAATAAAAAACAATCCGATCAGAAAAAATACGAGAGCGAAAAACTGGATGTACCCGGTCGCAGATGAAAACCGCGGGAGGTCCAAAAAGTAAGTAACTGCTTCCTTGGCGGGATCCTGCCAAATCCGACTTAGCCAACTTCCCTGCTCCGCAGAAACCAAATTTGACAAGACGAGATATTTCGCAAAAAACGCAAAGCCAAACAGCCCACCCAAGCTTTTAAGCAGTCGCTGAGTTTCAAATTGCGCGAATAAATTGTTCCAAAGCGTCCAAAAGAAGCAAAAGCCGACCACCCAGAATGGAAGACCTTGCTCCGGTATCAAAGAATTGAAAATTTGCGTCGAAGCGGCAAAAAGAGAAACAAATACTGCACCGTTTGCCATATTTCGGAGAGCGGAGAATTCATAGGAAAACCAACTATCAAAAACAATTAACTTTGCCCGGAAGAAAAGCAGCATTAAAAGCACGGCAAAAACCAAACATATCAACGCGGGTCGGAAAAACAGAAACTCTCCGCCGTCGATTCCGATCCGCAACCCACCTAGTAGGGCGACTGTTAAAAAAATAAAAGGTAAAAATAGATACTGAAGATACGCCTTTGAATTCTGTTCAATTTTATCTTTGCCCTTTAATTGTCGTATTGCAGCTTTGGTTTGCACCTTTTCCTGTACCGCGCGCTCTTCATCAACACCCAGCTCGATCTCGTCTTCGGCAGAAACTTCGAGAAGCTCACCATCGATTACAGGAAGTTCGTCGTTTTCCTCACGTTCAATGTCCTTAGCGTCCAAAATTTATTTTCGCTCCCGTGTGAATTTGAACGGATTAAAGTCATCCGCCGTAACCCGCAACCCCTCTTCGAGTTCGTTCTTGAGTTCGACAGGGGTGCTCAGTTTCAAACCCGGGTCATTCGCCTTAAAGTTTTCATCGAGCCTGGTCACCCGGTTTACGCTTTCCAACGCCTTTTGAAATAGCTCGTCATTATTCGAAAATCGCCCCCAACCCTGGCGATAATATGAGTAAGCAATGTAAAACTGTGTACGCGAATCGAGTTTTTGTTTATCAGCCCTCTCAAAAAGATCGCGAGCGAGAATAAAATTCTCGTTTCTAAAGGCTTTTAATCCCTCATCAAATTTTACACGATCGACCTCATATGTTTTGGTAACGACCTTCGCCTTCGTCGTCGCACTCTCGATAGTATGCCGGGCTTTTGATGAAACTTCCTCCAAATTCTTCGGTGCGGCCCAATAGAGCCAAGCAACACAAACACCGTAAACAAGCGTCAAAACAACACTCAAAATTTGGATATGTTTTTCCTTCATTGATATAATCCGCGCACTATTAGAATACACGATTTCCGAAGAAAGTTTTATGAAGTTCTTGTTATTAATCATTACCATTACGCCATCGGCTTTTGCTATCGCAGCGCAAACTTCTTCGGCAGATTTTGTAATAACCGGTGCCAAAATACATACCGTAGATTTTAAAAACTCAAAAGCCGAAGCTCTTGCCATCAAAGATAATCGAATAATTGCGGTCGGAAAAACAGCTGAAATTCGGAAGTTGGTTGCGGTCGATACAATAGTTATCGACGCAAAAGGCAGACTAGTATTACCCGGATTTAATGATTCGCACGTACATTTTACGGCAATCGGAAATCTATTTACGACAATCGACCTCCGGTTTATTACCGGCCCGGAGAAAGTCGCAGAAAAACTTCGTGAATACGTAAGATTTCTACCAAAAGGGCGTTGGATCCTTGGCGGGCAGTGGGACCACAATCGTTGGTCCGAAAACCTTCCGACAAAAGAACTGATCGACGCCGTTACACCCGATAATCCGGTTTTTCTTTACAGTAAAGACACAAAAATGGCTTGGGTTAACAGCGCGGCATTAAAGGTCGCGGGAATCGGCCGAAAACCGATAAACATTCGTGACGGCGAGATCGTTCGAGACAAAAATGGCGACCCGACCGGGATTCTAAAAGAGCGCGCAATTCTCTTAGTCAAACAGCGTGCGCCAAAACTCGCTGCAAAGGATTGGTATGAAGTAACTCAAGCGGCGACGAATTACGCGGCTTCTCTTGGCGTGACGAGCGTGCAAGATGTCCATTCGGATGATCAGCGCGACATTCTGGACAGGCTTGAACGCGAGGGAAAACTAAAGACACGGGTTTACGATTGTATCGCATTGATAAAATGGAAGGAATTAGTTGGAAAAGTCCGTTCTAAGAAGGACGCGATGATTAGGACCGGCTGTCTCAAAGCCATGGCGGATAGCGATCCTGAATCCGAAGAAGTGATGTTTCTCGATATTCTTGCGGCTGACAAAGCTGGGCTGCAGGTGGCGATCCACGCTATCGGACAAAAGCAAAATCAGAGCATTCTTAAGATATTCGAACGCGTGATCGAAGCAAATGGAAATAAAGACAGACGTTTTCGCGTAGAACATGCGTATCGCTTTCCTATCGATGATCTTTCGCGCTTTGCAAATTCTAAGATCATTCCATCGCTTCAGCCGCGGCTTTTTTACGGGAACCAGCCGTACCGTTCTTTTATTAATTCGGGTGTAAAAATCGCTTTTGGTTCGGATGCATCTATGACGGATTTTGACCCCCTTAAAGGAGTCGCCGCGGCCGTCAATTTTAGCGATACCGACGAAGCGATCTCAGTAGAAGAAGCGGTTTATTTGTACACTATGGGTTCGGCTTATGCTGAATTCGAGGAGAATGAAAAAGGCTCGATCGAGGTTGGGAAACTTGCGGATTTGGTAATATTATCAGACGATATTTTTAGTATGAAACGTGAAGATATTGCGAATGCAAAAGTTTTGTTAACAATAGTAGATGGAAAGATCGTTTATCGAGATAATACTTTTTAGAGGAATTGTAAAAAATAATGATGAAAAATTTATTAGGACTGACAATAGTTTTGGTTATGTTGTGTATTCCGGCTTTTGCGCAGGAAACAACGAATGAAAAACATCCGACAGATGCAGATAAGGTTGCAGCATTTGACGCGGGCGGTAAGATCGTTCGCGGTGAAGCGATCGGTAATTCAAAAAAGGTGTCGCTCAAGAATGTTTTGAAAAACCCGGAAGAATATTCAGGTAAGACGGTTCGGGTGAGCGGCTATGTGGTGCGGTCGTGTAAAATGGAAGGCTGCTGGGCTGAGATCGGCGACACCAAAGAAGCTAAAGAAACGGTTCGCGTAAAAATGAAAGGGCATTCGTTTTTTATCCCATTAAAATCGGCCGGCTATAAAGTTCTTACTGAGGGTGTTTTCAGCGTTAAAATGCTTTCAAAAAAAGAAGTTGAGCATTTGGTTGAGGAAGATGGTGCGAAATTCCAGCACGTAAATAAAGATGGTACGGTTACGGAAGTTTCTTTTCTCGCTTCGGGAATTGAATTGAGTAAATGAGTTAGACCGAATGAAAACTTTCAAAGTCCGAGACATTGAAATTAGCCCGCCGTTAGTGCTTTCGCCAATGGCGGGTGTTACAGATTTCTCATTTCGCCGTTTGCTAAAAAAATGCGGCGGGGTCGGGATGACTGTCTCTGAGTTTATTTCAGTCGAAGGAATGACACGAAATTCGCCGCAGTCAAAACGAATGATGCGTTTCAGGGAATTCGAACGCCCCTTTGCAGTTCAAATTTTCGGGTCAAATATTGAGCGAATGGCGATGGCGGCCGAAATGGCGGAAGATATCGGAGCGGATATTCTTGACATAAACTGCGGATGTCCCGCTCCAAAGGTCGTAAAAAAAGGTGGCGGATCGGGGCTTTTAAAGGAACTTCCACTTCTCGGAAAGATTCTGACGGAAATAAAAAAATCGATTTCGATTCCGCTAACTCTGAAGCTTCGTGCGGGATTCTCTGATTCGGATATTAACTGCGTTGAAGTGGCGAAAATGGCTGAGCAGTGCGGCGTCGAACATATTGCACTTCATGGGCGAACTCGTGAGCAGCGTTACAAAGGTTTGGCAGATTGGGATTTGGTGCGGCAGATTAAGGAAGCGGTTTCAGTTCCGGTTTCGGGGAACGGCGATGTGACAACGGTTGAAAACGCACTTCAAAGATTTGGTGAGACGAATTGTGACGGGATCTTGATAGGACGCGGCGCCATGCAGAATCCATGGCTGTTCAGACAAATACAAGACGCGCTCGAAGGACGTGCTCCCTTTGAACCGACGCTTCAGGATAAGCAAGATGTTCTTCTAGAATTTTTCGAGCTTTTGAGCGAGGATATGCCTGAAAATGCCGCGCTCGGTAAAATGAAACAACTCGCAGGTCAATTTACCAAGGGTTTGCGGGGCGGCGCTAAGTTTCGGCAGACACTCTATCATTCACATTCTGCAGAAGAAATTCTTGGCAATATCGCGATCTATTTTGACACTCTCCAGGCCGGCCAAGATTATGGTGACGACGAATTCGAAACCGAGGTCGAGAAAATTGATTCTTGTGAAGCGGCAACCGTCGCGTAATCTTTTTAAGGTGGAATTATGAAATATTTTAAATTTTTGGCGTTCGCGATTCTCAGTTTGTTCATTGTAAACGGTGCATTTACACAAACTGCAAAACCTGAGAAATCCGAGGTTGGCGTTTCGAATACGCTTAGATCTTCTGCAGCTTTTGCTGAAGTTATTCTTAGGAGAACCGAACTTGAATCGACCCTCGAAGAGATGCTTGTTTCATATACCGAAGAATTTCCAAAAATCAAAGAAACCCGATATGAGCTTGAGGCACTTCGAAAAGACATTGCGAAACTGAATTCCGTCAAGCGTGAGGAAACGTCAAAACTTACCTCCGCTCTTGGAAAATTGATCGTAAGAAAAGCGACTGTTGAAGCGGATTATTGGGCGCTCTCGAATAGGTTTGATAAGGAACATCCTGAAGTGCAAAGGGCAAAGAAGAAATTCGAGATTTTCGAGAAAGCCGTTCGAGAAATCCTATAAATTTGTCATTCAGCTTCTCCCCGCAACCCATAATCCGCATTTTCTCATCTGATTCATCTTGGTTTGTTTTAAGAAAATATTTCAGATAATTATGAAGCTTAAGATTTTAGTATTAATTATTGGGCTCTTTCTATCGTTCCAACACGACATTTTGGCGCAGTCGCCCGCCAAGATTCTGAAAAATGCGACAAATGCGGTTGGAAAGAAAAGTGCCTTGAGTTCGGTTACGTCCTGGCAAAAAAAGGGTCTCATAATCCGGTTGAGAGATGGAGCAAGCGGAAACTTTTTGACGCAGGCCGTAAAACCCGATCTTTTTGGCTCAAAATTTGATCTGCGGGGTTTCGAAACCGAAAGCGGATTCAATGGAAAATCCGGTTGGAAACGGGATTCGCGCGAAGGATTGCGAACTCTTACGGGCGATGAAAGCGAAGACTTCAAAGCGCTCGCCACTTATCGAAATTGGGGCTGGATCAACTATAAAAAACGAAAAGAAAAGGTCTCGAGTGGAGGTCAGACGACAATTGCCGGTAAAACTGCGAACATCGTATTTTTAACACACGCAAATGCGGTCAGATTCAAATTGTATTTCGACGCGGCAACCGATCTCCTTTTGCGAGAAGAAATCCCCGTCGGAGACGAATTGCAAGCTTTTGATTATAGCGATTACCGCCCGGTAAATGGTGTAAAAGAAGCGTTTCAGGTAACTACTCGGATTGGCGATGAGAAATTTACGGTTAAGTTTGATCAAATAGTTCACAATAAGTCCATCCCCGAATCCGAGTTTAATTTTCCGCGCGTTCTTGGGAAACCGCTTCCAGACATCGCTCTACTTCTTCACGAGCTGAGTGAAAATGAAGAAAAAGTTGAGAATATTCTCGACAACTATTCTTATACGGAAAAAACTACCGAACGCGAGCTTGAAAAAAACGGAATTCTGCGTGTGGTTGAATCGAAAACATACCAACTTTCCTTTTACAAGGGATATCGTATCCGCCGATTGATCGCAAAGGATGGAAAACCGCTGACGCCCGAAGAGCAGCAAGATGAGGACAAAGAGGTAGGGAAAATCGTTGAAAAAATCGAGAAAGAGATCGCGAAGACCGAGAAGAAGGAAGTAGATCAATCGGCGACTGGCACGCCCAGCGATGAGGGGCGAAGAATTTCGATTTCCGAAGTGCTGCGTGCTTCAAAACTTATAAACCCGAGACGAGAAGTGCTTCAAGGGCGAAACGTGATCGTTTTCGATTTTGAACCGGATCCGGATTTTGACTTCAAAAACGCAAAGAGTTTTCTAAAATTTTTTGGTAAAACTGCCGGGGTGATGTGGATCGACGAGGAAGACAAGCAAGTGGCAAGGATCGAAGCGGTGCTTTTTGACAGCTTTAAGGTCGGCGGCGGACTCCTTGCGAAACTTCGAAAAGGAGCTTCGTTTACGCTTGAAAAGAAGCGTTTTAACGACGAGATTTGGCTTCCGTCGCTGGCCGACATAAATCTTTCCGTGAGGGTTTTATTGGTCGCTGGTGTCAAGGTAAATCAAACCGTCGAATCCTACGATTATCGCCGATTTAAAACTGAAGTGGAAGATTCGAAGGTGTTCGATATAGATCGAAAAAGTCCTTAAAAATAAGAAAGCCGCGATATAAATCACGGCTGATGTTAGCGATAAAATTAGCCCTAAGGAGTATTTGCCACCGCGCCTTCAAAGATTCCATCGTCCAGCGGTTGTCCAAAGGTTATCGTTGAGATGTCTTTTTCTTCAACGATCTTGTTCTCCGCCCATAATACTGACCGATAAGGTACCAAGGTTCCCTGCGCTATATTGTGATCGTAAAACTTCCGCCTGTATTTAATTCCTCGATCCTCATAAGTGAGCATCATTACACGGAGTGATTTTTTGCTAACGTAGAATTTAGTCTTACGCATTTCCTTATCGGTTACCTCAACCACATAAAGCGGGACGCCTAATATCTTCTCTTCTGTTTCAAGTTTAATTTGCGAACCATTTTCTTTATAGCGCAGCAGGGCTTCAATACCGTGCCAAATTCGATTTTCAAATTTTCCCACCGCATCTTCTGTGGGTGTGAAAACAGCATTATCGAAAAGCCCGAAAATTTTATTTCCATCATAGACCAGAGAGTACGCGGCGTCCGGAAATTTTTGATAAAATCGAATTTTTTCCTTATACAAGCTATCCTCAGAACGCACAACACGATTTTCGTAGTCGGAAGTAACCACGGAGCCATCCGCATTCGTAGTCTGAATCTTACCGATCTCAACCGTAGTTTTCCTTATCTGATTTAATCCCGGCCTTCCCGTTGCGTTGCTGTAAATCAATATCGCAAATTCACCGACCTGAATTCCCGTGGTCAAGCCTTTTCTAAAATCAATTTTTTCCTGGGTTGCGCTAGGTTTCTCTGTTTGCCCTTCTTTTGGTGTTTTTTCGTCAAATTTTTCCTGAGCACCGACGACAGAAAAGCCGGAAAGCATTAACAGACCCGAAATTAGAAGTATTTTAAAATGCAATTTCTTAAAGTTTCTCCAATGATTTATTAGGCTAACAAATGCGAATATTATCATATACAGATAAATTCACCACTTCGCCTAGCCATTCTAGTATGAATTGATGTTTCAGCCGCTAATATGGATGCATGACGATTTTGCGAAGTTTACCTTTGATGCCGTTCGAATTATCATTCTTACAATGCTCAATATTGCACTATTTGAACCAGAAATCCATCCAAACACAGGAAATGTCGCAAGACTCTGCGCCGCCACCCGTTCAAATCTTCATATCATCGGCGTCACAGGTTTCCGCCTTGATGATCGTTCCATAAAACGAGCCGGCTTGGATTATTGGAAGGAAGTAAACCTGGAACGTCACATTGAGCTCGCGGATCTATACAGATCGCTTCCAGATTCAAGATTTTTGTTTTTCACGACGAAGTCAAATGTCAGCTACACCGAGTGGAGTTACCGGGAAGGGGATTGTCTCGTCTTCGGACCGGAAACCCGTGGACTCCCAGAAGATATCCTAAATGCAAACAGCGAATCTGCACTTACAATTCCGATGCAAAATGAAAATGTACGAAGTCTTAATCTAGCTACTTCTGTTGGGATCGTGTTGTATGAAGCAATAAGACAAATCTCGACAAAATGAGTCAAAAGCTCATTTGTAGCTTTTCGAAATCTCGATTCTCCCAATATTCGAGATTTTTCATTTTTATTTGTGAGATATTTGATTTTCTTGTATTATAGCTTCACTCACTCAATAGTTTCGCTCCCAAAAGCGACAAAACGATTGAAATAAATTATTATGAGGTACCTCACATGCCCGAAAACCACTTTTTTAAACCCAAATTCCGACAATCGGATCTTGTTACTCAACAGGTCAAAAAGGAAATGTTGATTTACGATCTAAGAAACAACAAAGCCTTTTGTCTAAACGAAACTGCCGCTGCTGTATGGCAGAAATGCGACGGAAAAACAACACTAATTGAAATTACGCTGGAACTGCGTGACGAACTGGGCGATTCGGTGACAAATGAATTTCTAACCGTCGCCCTGGAACAATTGTTTCGGGATAAATTACTGGAAACTGACACGGAATTTGCCAATATCTTTTCCGGCATTTCAAGACGTGAAATGATTCGGCGAGTTGGACAATCTTCCTTAGTCGCTTTACCTATCGTCACATCTCTTGTCGCACCGACGGCGTCTAACGCACAATCAACGACATGTCCGGCTAGCCCTTGCCGATGTACGAACGGTACGGCGACGAGTTGTAACGGCTCAACATCCGGTCCATTTGTTAATTGCTTTTCAGCCAGCGGAAATATCCCCAACTGCAATTGCGTGGGCCCCTTCGGTGCTCCTGATTCAGCCGGAGCGGGTTACAAAACCGGATTCGGATGTATGCTTGAATAGGAGAGCAGAATCCGTTCTGAACAAATGGCTTTTATCGCGTTGGAATTTGCGTTTGACTAAGAAAGCGCGGAACGTAATTCCTTGTACTGAAAAATGGACAAATAAATGACCGGGTAAATCGCCCGGTCATTACTGAAGCTTGGAATATTTCGGGTATCAGGTAATAACTCCACCATCTACTATTACAACTTCTCCATTCATATAACTGTTCCTATCGCTCACCATGAACGCGGCAAACTCGGCCAGTTCGTTAGGTTCACCGAGGCGACCGCGCGAGACCCATCCCTCATGTGCCGAAAGCAGCCTTTCGGGTAGCGTGTTTCCCAAATCGGTATCGAAGATACCCGCAGCGATCGCGTTTACCGCAACGTTAAATTGCGCGGCTTCGCGTGAAAGACATTTTGTAAAACCAATCATTGCGGCTTTCGAAGTCGCATAGTGGACAGATGTCGGAAGCGAACTCATTGCACCGATCGATGTGATATTTAAAATGGCACCCTTCTTTTTGCGCACCATCTGCTTGTAAAAAGGTTTGGTCACAGCAAAAAGACTATTTACGTTTGTGTCGATCACCCAATCCCAACTTTTTTCCGTAGTCGTAACAAAATTATCGGGTTTATTAACAGCGGCGTTATTTACCAAAACATCAATCAACCCCCAAGCCTCAGACAATTCCTTAACAAGGTTTTTCATTCCGAGCCGATCCGTTACTGAAACCTTAAACGAAATACACTTTCTTCCAAAAGCCTCGACTTTGGCTTTGATCTCTTCTGCCAAATCATCCCGGGAATGGTAGTTAAATGCGATGTCCGCGCCCTCTCGGGCAAAAATCTCGCAAATTGCGGCGCCAATTCCCCTGGTACCTCCTGATATAAATGCACGTTTTCCTTCCAATAAAAGACTCAAAAAGATTTTCTCCCAAAAAAAATAAATGCCCAAATTAAATGTGACTAATGTGAAAGGTTAATGAAAATGGTTGTGGCTGACAAGTTCGAAGTATTAAAAGGCTAGCTTGAGACAGCAATCGCCGCTTCCGGCTTTGCCGTATTTGATGAAGGCAGAAGAGCTGTGATTTCTTCAATAATGCGCTTTGTTGAATCAGGAGCCGCAAGGATCGCAGCTGCGTCTCGCATTTCCGCATATTTTTTCTTATCGCTGATAAGTGTCTGGATTGTTGGGACAATATCAGAAGCCTTTCTGAGAAGGATCGCTGCGCCTCTTTTCGAAATCAAATTAACCGTCCCGGCCTCCTGAGGCATCGGTGCAGTGGTGATATCAGCAATAATCGGCAAACGGCAAGAAAGCGCCTCAAAGGTTGTTAGTCCGCCAAGCTTTGAAACCATAACATTCGCGGATTGCATTATTTTTTCGATCTCGTCGGAATATCCGATTACTTTCACCGGAAAGCTTGCCGTCTTCGCGAGTACTTCGGCTTGCGCTCTCAGTTCGTCATTCTTACCGGCCAGGAAAATTGCCTGAACGTCGAGTTCGCCCTTAACCAGTTCCTTAAAGATTTGCGGAATATTACCGCCCCCCAAATATCCTGCGTTTACAAACACCGTGAATTTCTCTTCGTCTAAACCAAGTGCTCTCCGAGCATTTTTGGCATCGGATTCATCTACGGATCTAAATTTCGGATTTATCGGCATCCCGGATATTTTTATTTTCGAGGGCGTGATTCCATAGTCGATCAATTGCCTTCGGGCATCCTCATTTGCAACCAGATAGAGCGAGACGTCGTCGCACGCCCAACCCTTCCAAAATCCATAGCACGGATCCGTAACTACCGTTACAAGGGGTATTTGTTCTGTGAGATTGAGCTCCCTTAGAATTTTCGCGAAAATATGCTGGGTCAAAGGGTGAACACTCACGACAATATGTGGGCACCACTTTTCAAACTGCGCCTTACAAAAAACGATAGAATTATTTAGGAAAAACGGACTCTTTTCAGGGCGAAAACGGTTGATTACCCAATAAAGGTATTTCATCCAGTGTTGTTTATTTTTTAGTATCCAATTATAAACTCCCACCAATTTATCAGTGATATGATGAGAATCCTCTACCGCTTTTATTATGCGAACTGCTACCGATTCTCCGAGCCAAAAATTTTGCACGCCTTCGGCGATCGTCTGCGCCGCAGAACGATGCCCGCCTCCGGTATCGGACGAAATAATAAGGATTTTTGGATCGTTGTGAGACATTTGCTAAACGTTTACCGGTTCAGGCTGTACAATATTTTGTTCAAGTTTCTTGCTCGCCTTCTTCATTTCACGCTCGAGCTTCTTAATTTTCACAAGATGCTGTTTGTTGAACGGCAAGCTAGGATAATAACAATTCGACTCGTGAGTGCAGAAACACCCGTCCTGGGCTTTTTTGCGCCGGGCTTCCATCGCTTCGGAATTCCAAACCTTTTGAAAATCCCAATCGTAATTCCTTAAGTTCGCAACGTCTGACAAGTTTTCGCACGAAGAGATCGTTCCTTCGTCGTAGATCACCGCACCGGCCGAACCCGCAAAACAAGTCAATTGCGCTTCTCCCGTTTCTTTTGTCTTCGCGATTAGATCATGCATATAAATATCAACCGCCGCCTTAAAGAAACCTGACTTTCCGCCGTAATTGTTTTTGATCGCGGAGTTTTTCACATCTTCAAGGATCATATGCGACAGCTGGGCATATTTATTATGGTCAAACTCCAATTCTTTCGGGTCATTTGATGGAGGGCGAATGTAATTAATGTTGATCTTGTCGGGTTTGAGATCATATTTCAAGAAATCATACCAATCAAAAATCGTATCTTCATTTGAAGCCATTACGCAGGTGCAGGTTTGAACGTCCAGATTCGGATATTCTTTTTTCATTTCCTGCAGGGTTCTCGCCGTATGAATTGCTTTGTCCCAACTTCCCGGCTTTTGGCGGATTTTCTCGTGCGGTTCTCTCATTCCGTCAATTCCCAATGCAACCGTTACGTTCAAATCCGGATTTTCCTCTAAGATTCGCGTAACATCCGGAAAAATCCGAGGATGAATCTGTCCGTTTGACATCAGATAAACCGAATCCAGTTTGTTGTTACGATAAAAGGCGTTACAAATTTCCGGCAAATCTTTTCGTGTAAACGGTTCGCCGCCGGCTAGCACTAAAACGCCTAAGTTTCCGCCGAGTGTTTCAGAGATTTTCTCAATCTCATCTGTTTTCATCATCAACTTCTTACGCGGGCGATCATTGAGTTCTTCGGTAAAAAAGCAGTGCGTGCAGCGCATATCGCAAACCGATGTAACCAAAATGTTTAGAAAGACAGGCGAAATCGTCTGTCCAACTGCCATTTTTGCGTATCTTTTGAAAATCTCTTTTGTTGTAAAATCCATATTTTTCCCTATCAGCAATTGTCTTGCGTCACTAAGATGCTATCTTTTTTCGCAAACTCACATTTTATCTTATCGCAATAGCTTGGGCAAGAAATGAAATACATAAGCCCGCCCGTAGGAATGTCCCAGGGGCCGCATCCCTGATCGGTAATTTCGCAGTTGCAGCCCGTGTGCAATTCTCATGAAGCACGACAATTTCTAATTTGTTAAAATAAAAAGATGCTTCGACGCGTTTATTTAGATAATTCGGCAACAACTCCAACCGACCCTCGAGTAGTCGAAGCGATGATGCCGTTTCTTACCGAAAAATTCGGCAATCCTTCGAGCATACATTTCTACGGACAAGAAGCCCGCGGAGCGGTCGATAAAGCCCGCCATCAGGTCGCCTCCCTCATCAACGCAAAACCAAATCAAATTACGTTCACCTCAGGCGGGACGGAGGCAAATAACCTGGCGATCCGCGGTCTTTGCGAACAAAACGAAAAATATGGAAAGCATATAATTACCTCGCAGATCGAACATCCTGCTGTCACAAATGTTTGCGAAGATCTCGAGAAACAGGGGTATGACGTTACTTATTTGCCGGTTTACAAAAACGGAATTGTTCGCGCGGTCGATGTCGATAATGCGATTCGAGAAGACACAGTTCTTATTTCAATAATGACCGCAAATAATGAAATTGGGACAGTGCAGCCAATTAAGGAAATTGGAAGGATCGTAAAAAAACGGCGGGAGCAAGGCAATAAGTTATGGTTTCATACCGACGCGGTTCAGGCCGTCGGAAAGATCCAGGTAGATATCGAAGAAATGGGTTGTGATTTACTTTCAATTTCTTCCCATAAGATCTACGCACCAAAAGGCGCAGGTGCACTTTTCGTTGGACGCGGTGTGCGACTCAAAGCCCAAAACCTCGGCGGTCATCAAGAGCGAGAAAGGCGCGGTGGAACCGAAAACGTACCGCAAATCGTTGCCTTCGGAAAAGCCTGCGAAATTGCGCGGGAAAACTTGAGCGAAGATGCCGCGAGATTGATGAAATTGCGTGACCGCTTCGAAATCGAACTAAAAAAATCCGTTCCGGAAATTCTTGTACTGGGTGACGTCGCAAATCGTCTTCCAAACATTTCAAACGTTTTATTTAAATATGTTGAAGGTGAGGGTTTATTGATAAACCTCGATATGCAAGGAGTCGCCGTTTCGACCGGCTCGGCGTGTTCGTCGGGAAGTCTCGAACCGTCACCGATCATTTTAGCACTCGGTATTGCCGAAGACATTGCTCGGGGAGCAGTACGTTTTAGTTTTGGCAAAGATAATACCGCCGAAGATGTCGATTATGTTCTTCAGCTTCTTCCCAAAGCGGTTGAAAATTTACGTAAACTTTCTCCTCACTATCAGGCTGTAAACGCGTAGTGTCCGGTTGACCGTTTCCAGGAAAAAAATTCCATCGATTCAAGGAGGACCGATGGCATTAATTTTGCATCTATTACGCAAACTATTTTACGTTTGATTGACTTTTGCTGCTCATTTTATCGTCTTTAAATGATGCCGAAATGCTTGAAAATTTATCGCCGCTCCAGCGATACCTTGTGAGTTTCGTATTTCCGATCTTAGTTTCGCTGCTCAATGCGCCATCGGAACCGATAATACCCTTAACCTCGCTATAGCTCATCCCGGTTTTGATCTCGTCATATTTCGCCTTTGTCAAATCTGCGTTTTTATCCCCCAGGCCAGATTGATTTTTTTGATATCACTTTGTTGTCTTTGAAGTTGGCATAGATTCGCGTAAATTTTTCGCCTTCCCATTTGTAGGATTTGCGGCCCGATCCGCCGATGCTCGAACTACTCGTTTCACTTCCGTCAGAACCCAAAATCTTGACGACGTCTTCATAATCCGCACCAAGCTCGATCTTATTAAAATTGCTGAGCGTAAGACTTCCGGATTCGCTTGAAGTTGAATCGCTGGGTTTCTCCGAAGTGGTTTTTGAATCTGTACTGCCTGAATCCGTGCTTGTCGAATCCGGTGCCGGAGTTGGTGCTTCTTCCTTCTTCCCAAAGCCTCCGAATGAACATCCGAGCGCGATAAATAGCAATAGGGCAAAAACTAAACTAAGAGATTTTTTCATCTTCTCTCCTCATTCTTAATGAATTTTTGTTTGGTTTATTAAACTTTTGCGGTTTTAAAGAAATACATCATTGAATGCGATGGTCAAATTCCCAGTTTTATCACCACTTAACGAAAATCTAACAAACTTTATTGAACGATTTGGGAAATTTACCTATTAAGCCGCGTTTCGTTAACGACGAATTTTGTCTAAACGTTTGCCGATCGGTAGAAGCCTTAGGTAGTTAGTCGCCTCTTCTCTTTAAAATAATCCAGAGGGGTTTATAATCTAACGAATGTCGAAAAAGTCGCTCAGTAAGTACGCATGGCTTTCAGTTTTCGCTGCCATTCTCACGATCACATTGAAGGCCTCGGTATATTTCTATACAAACTCCGTAAGCTTCTTATCGGATGCGCTTGAGTCTATTATTAATTTGGCGGCAGCCGTCCTGGCTGTCTGGATGATCAAAGTCACGGAAAGACCGCCAGACAACGACCATGAATTCGGACATGATAAAGCAGCCTATTTTTCAAGCGGCATCGAGGGCACACTAATTTTTTTGGCTGCTATTGGAATCGTCATTGCGGCAGTCCCCAGACTTTTAGCTCCTCAGCCCATATCAAATATCGGCTTCGGGCTCGCGCTTTCCGCCGTAGCTGCTGCAATAAATTTGGCCGTCGGATTATTCCTAATAAAGATCGGGAAACAAAACGACTCGATCGTTCTCGAAGCAGACGGCCATCATTTGATGACTGACGTCTGGACTTCGGTCGGAATTTTCCTCGCAATCGGAATTGTATGGATGACGGACTGGGTTATTCTCGACCCAATAATTGCCATAGTCGTCTCGGTAAGCATTGCCTATACGGGATTTAAGCTGATCAGGAGGTCTGTACTGGGTTTAATGGACACAGTGATCGACCAGGGATCTGCGCTAACGGCGACTAACATATTAAACGGATACGTAGAAGAGCTCGGTGTAGATTTTCACGCTTTCCGCACCCGCAGATCAGGTGCACGAAAGTTTATTTATTTTCATTTACTTGTACCTGACGAATGGACGATAAAAAAAGGACACGATCTAGCCGAGGAAATTGAACTCAAAATTCTTAAGGAAATCCCATTGTCAGCCGTTTTCGTCCATCTCGAACCGCTTGAAGACCCGGCATCGCATAAGGATATAGAATTGTTTCGATAGGATCGGCGACAAGTGGTGCACATCCATCCTGTAAAACCTTATTCGCATTTGCCTTTTTGAGTTCCAAAGCCCATTATTACAAGTTTGCCGGGCGAAACTTCCCTTTCGTAAATTGGGATTGTTGAAACTGTCCCGGCTGACAATGCAATATGCTTGAACCAAAAAATATCAGGAACATCGCGATAATCGCACACGTCGACCACGGAAAAACTACCCTTGTTGATGCAATGCTCAGGCAATCGGGAACATTTCGTGACAATGAAGAACTCACCGACCGTGTGATGGATTCGATGGATCTCGAGAAAGAACGCGGTATCACCATAATGGCGAAGACCACGTCGGTCAGATTCGGCGACTACAAAATAAACATCGTCGATACCCCGGGACACGCGGATTTCGGTGGCGAGGTCGAGCGTGTATTGAAAATGGTGGATGGCGTCTTACTTTTGGTTGACGCTGCCGAAGGATGTTTGCCGCAAACGCGTTTCGTTCTCAGAAAAGCCCTCGAATTAGGACTCCCATCCATTATCGTCGTCAATAAAATAGATCGTCACGATCAGCGGGCTGAGGAAGTTGTGGATGAAATCTACGATCTCTTTATAGATCTGGGCGCCGAAGAAGATCAGATCGATTTTCCGATCCTTTATGCGGTTGCCAAAGAAGGAATTGCGAAACGCACAATGGAAGACGACTCAACAAATCTCAAACCGTTATTTGAACAAATTGTTGAAACCATCCCCGCTCCGAAAGCAATTCGCGACGATTCGCTGCAGCTTCTCGTCACAAACATCGATTACAACGAATACATAGGAAGACTCGCCATCGGCAGAATTTTTTCGGGTTCGATCAAGAAAAATGAGGAAGTTTCGGTTTCCAAACGCGATGGTAGTCTGGAAAAGATCCGGGTTCGTGAGCTTTTCGTTTTTGAAGGGTTGGACCGAGAAAAGGTTGATGAAGCAGGCGTCGGCGAAATCATTGCGCTGGCCGGATTCGACGACATAAATATCGGTGAAACCTTTACATCGACCGAAAATCCGCACCCTCTGCCAATCGTTGCGGTCGATGAACCAACGATCTCAATGGTTTTTGGCGTCAATAATTCGCCCTTCTCCGGGCAAGACGGAAAATTTGTAACTTCACGCCAGATTCGCGCTCGTCTGGAAAAAGAGCTGCTCGGAAACGTTGCGCTTCGCGTTGAAGAAACCGATTCGCCGGAGCAATTCAAGGTTTCAGGACGCGGCGAGCTGCAGCTTTCAATTTTGATCGAAATGATGCGTAGGGAAGGCTACGAGCTGCAGGTTGCGAAACCTGAGGTAGTTACCAAAACCGGACCAAAAGGCGAAATACAGGAACCGATCGAGCAGGTTGTCATCGATATCCCGGATGATTTTATAGGCGTTGTGACAGAAGCGCTCGGACGGCGAAAGGGGCAAATGACCAAAATGATCAATAATGGTACCGGACGCGCGCGCCTCGAATATGAGATCCCATCCCGCGGACTGATCGGCTTTCGCGGAGAGTTTTTAACCGAAACAAAAGGAACGGGGCTGTTGAACACAATTTTTTTACGGTTTGATAATTGGAAAGGTGAAATGAAATCGCGCCCGACCGGCTCACTCATCGCAGATCGCGTCGGCGAGGCGACGACATACGCGCTGTTTAACCTGCAAGAGCGTGGAACTATGTTTATTCGTCCTCAGGTAAGAGTTTATGAGGGAATGGTTGTTGGCGAGAATGCCCGCGGGGTCGATCTTGATGTAAATATAATCAAAGAGAAAAAACTCACAAATATGCGAGCCGCCTCGGCAGACGAAGCAATGAGACTCGTTCCCGCAAAAGAATTGACTCTTGAAGAAGCACTCGAATTTATCGCCGACGATGAGTTGATTGAAGTTACGCCAAACGCGATCCGATTGAGAAAGAGAGTTTTGAAAGCAAATGAGCGGCCGAAAAAATAGCATCCATGCTTATTTACAATCGCCGAGAACTGTAAACGCACTCCAATAAATAGGGCGTTTGACGCAAAATCTTCATCGATCAGCCCGATAGTTATCAATAATTTCTAGCTTTCCTATAATTGAAAATCCCAAGCTTTGATGATTCATCAAACTATTGATTGCAGTTTACATCCCGGGCACCCCGATAGATGGCGGCGTATCCTAAAACCAAAAGATCCCGTTCAATAGCGTGCGAAAACTACTGCTCAAAATAGCTGTTGTAATATTTTAAAATGTCATTTCCGTTTCGCGAAGAGATTTCGTGAAGACCGCCTTGGGGATTGTAGAAGGCAAGATAAACGATTCCTTTGAGCGTGTAGATCAATTGATCTTCTTTGCTGGTTCTGATTTTTGCCTTCAGCACTCTCACCGCCTCTTTGTAAGAATCTATGTCTTCTCTTGCAGATTCAACAGACTTATAAACTGCCACCCGATGCATAATCCTTGTTGAGCCGCTCGCGTATTCCGCCTGAACTCCCGCGACCCGCCCCGGAAAAATGGTTCTATCGCTCGAAGTCTTCGCTTCTATCAATTTGAACTTACCGACCTGTGATTTCTTATCCATGAAAAATTTTAGCAATGTTTCGTCATTTATATCGCCTGAGTTGTTGGCTGAATCATCACCAAAATCTACATCTTTCCCGGATGGAAATGAAATATCGTCCATCGGGTTTTTTGAATTAGAGGATTTATCGTCAACGTCTTCCGCGGTAATTTCTTTGTCATCTTCATCTGTTTTCGATTCTTTATCTTTGCGCTCGACTTTTTGATCGTCGCTCGCCACATCATCTGACTGAGAGCCGGCGTAAAACATCAATCCCACGGCCACAAGAAGGATCGCTCCTACCGAGAATACCAAAAAAAGAAGAAGCGCCCCGACGATCCAATACATTTTCTTACTTTTCTTCTCTGGAGTGGGCATATTAGAACCCATTGGCGGCGCAGCATCCATGGTAGGAGGCGGACCTGGCTGACCAAACTGAGCACCCTTTGATTGGGCCAATGGCTGACCACATTTTGTGCAGGTCACAGAGTTTGGGAAATTTACCTGTCCACAGTTTTTACAGAATTGATTATCCATTTTCACCTTCTCCTTCTCCTTAGGATTTTGCTTTCTCGGAATGCTACATCAATTCCGATTCGTTACACAAATATTTTTCTCATGGAGATCTATTCGTTCTCGTCAGAATCCTCGTCCGCATTCGGGTCATACTTCTTATAGCCATAGGCGTCGTCGTAGTAATAACCACGCTTTTTTTGGTCAGCCTGCCAAGAGGAATCATGCTCAAAAACATCCGTAGACGCCTTTTCAGGTGGATTTTTATCTTTCGAAGTTGGTTTCAGCTTTTTAACCATATATCGTCTATAATTCTATAATCTTTATAAGCGGCGAGAGTAAATTATCATGAAAATCAAATATCTCTTCATTATCGTACTTTTCCTCGTTTTACTCGGAAAATCTGATCTGTTAGTTTTACCGGTCACTGCACAGCAGACTCCCCCCGAACCGATTGAAAATGAATATCACGTCGGCGCAATAATATTTCATCAAAAGGCTGCCGAGTACCGGGCTCTCGCATTTCAGGCTTTTAATTTAGCACAGATGCGGCTTGATATGGATAAGAAGTTAAGCAAAGCGCTTCCGAAATCGGAAAGAAAAAAACCGCGCGCAATCATCATTGATGCTGATGAAACAGTTTTAGACAACTCTCCGTATTTTGCAAATTTGATCAAAAATCGAGCGGCTTTTGATATCAAGTCTTTTTTCGACTGGAAGAAATCAGGAAAGTCGAAAGCGGTTCCCGGATCGGTAGATTTCTTGAATTATGCAAAGAATCTCGGCGTTGAGATCTTTTACGTTTCGAACGTTCCGGATTCATTTAAGCAAGTAACAATTGATGGTCTGAAATCGAATGGTTTTCCTGATTCCAACGCGGAACACGTAATGCTCATTACGGACAGCAACAGCAAAGAACCGCGTCGACAAAAAGTTGCTGAAACGCACAGAATTGTAATGCTGATCGGGGATAGCCTCAACGACCTTTCGCGAGCTTTTGAAGGAAGATCGGTAGATGAAAGATTTACCGAGGTCGAAAAAGCACGGGCAATGTGGGGCACGAGGTTTATAGTTATTCCAAATGCCATATACGGTGCGTGGGAAAATGCGATCTACGAAGGTCAGCGATTGGGCGAATCCGCAAAAAAATCAAAACGAATCGAAACGTTGGAAGATTATTAGAATGAAAATGAAGCGAAACTTTTTTATTCCTCATTTTTTACTTTTTTCTTTTGCCCTTATTTTCAGCGTTTCCGCTCAAAGTCTAACGGTAAAAGAAATAATGAAAGAGCCCTCAATTGCCGGGATGCGCGTCGAGGGCGAAATGCTTTCACCCGATGGAAAATTTGTCGTGTACTTATGGAATTCCGACGGCAAAGAACCGCGTGATCTTTACTTAGTCTCGACTTCGGGAGGCGATGCGAAAAAGCTCTTATCGCCCAGCGATTTGGTTACGAAAAAGGACGCTACGAAGAAAGATGATCCGCTTAATTACGGTGTTGTAGCAAATGATGAATTTTCGAGATCTCAGCGAAACGGATTGGGAAACTTACGTTGGTCGCCCGACTCTTCAAAAATATTATTTACGCAGAATGGCGACATTTACGTCTTTAAGATCCTTGAGACGAAGCCGAAGCGGATTACGAAAACCGAAACCTTAGAATTTTCCGCGGATTTTCTCGATAATGATCGGATTTTGTTTCAGCAAAGCGGAAATCTTTTTTCGATAGATACAAAGTACGGGACGCTTACACAAATATCAACCGAAGCAAATCAAACAAAAAATATTTCGGTTTTTGGAGCAGCATTTAGTAAAAATGGCGGAATGATCGCTTATATTACAACAGACGGTTCAAACCAGCGTCCCCTCTTTGTGCCCAATTATTTACCGTATTATACAGCCGCACCCTCGGTTCGCCGCGGTTGGACAAGGCCGACGGTATTCGCGACGATGACAGATGGCGGTCTCGAAAAATCAATCGAGATCGAATTGCCTAAACAGGAAGAAGAAGCATATATCGCAGGATTGGAATGGCTTGCCGATAACAAGACGCTTCTGATTGACCGCGTTGATAAAACTCACAAACGGCGGCAGATTTTTGTGGCGACATTTGATAAAGACAATAAGGCAACCGCATTTTTAGTCCACGAAGAATCGGACGAAAAATGGATCGGGAGACCGGCACGAATTATCGAAGCAAATCCGAAAAATTCTGATCAATTTGTTTTTGGTTCGGAAAAAGACGGCTTTCATCATCTTTATTTGGTGAATTTTGACAGAGCGAAATTTAAAGATGGAAAAGCAAATGCGGAAATTAAGCAATTGACGAAAGGAAATTGGGAAGTTAGTTGGGCGAACTGGGTTAAAGACAATGTGCTTTGGTTGTCATCAACTAGATCTGGATCAAATGAAAGGCAATTTTCTGAAATTCTAATCGCTGCAAAAGGCGAAATACTTCAACAAGATCTGAGTAAATTGAGTATTTCAGGTATGAAGTTAAATGCACAATTTGAAAACTCCACTTTGCTCCTTGAGCGCTCCACTTGGAACACACCTTCAGAATTATATAGTGCGAGCCCGATAAAGGATGGGGAAGATTATTCCTATGAATTTAGACAACTGACGAATACTACACCCGAGGCATTTCTAAAGCGAAAATGGAATGAGCCGAAATTTATTGAGATAAATTCGAGCGATAACAAAAAAATTCCGGCGAAGATATATTTCCCTGGAAATTTTGATAGATCGAAAAAATCTCCGATGGTGATCTTTGTCCACGGAGCGGGTTATTTGCAGAATGTGATAAATGGCTGGAACAATTATTATCGGGAGTTTATGTTTAACCAACTTTTGACGCAAAAAGGTTATGTTATTTTGGACATAGATTATCGCGGTTCGGCGGGTTACGGACGGGATTGGCGAGCGGATGTTTATGATTTTTTGGGCGGAAAAGATTATGACGATCACATTGACGGCATCGACTTTATGGTTAAGGAATACAATGTTGACGTAAATCGTATCGGGGTTTACGGTGGGAGTTATGGCGGATTTATGGCGACGATGTTGGTGATGCGAGACCCCGGTAAAATTGCCGCGGCGGCAGCACTTCGTCCGGTGATTGATTGGAAGAATTATTATGCGGCAAATCCTTTCTATACCTCTCAACGCTTGGGTGATCCGAAGCAGAATCCCGCAGCCTATAAACGCTCATCGCCGATTTCGTATGCGAAAGATTTACGCAAACCGCTTTTGATTTTGCATGGGATGTTGGACGACAATGTTCACGCACAGGATTCGATTCAATTGGTCGAACAATTGATACGCCTCGATAAAACCGAATTTTTTGAGCTAATGGTTTATCCAGGCGAGCGACACGGCTTTGAGCGTCCTTCAAGCTGGGAGGACGAGTACGAGAGAATTCTGGCACTTTTCGAAACAGAATTGAAATAGCTTAGGAGTTCTTACCGCAGAGACGCAGAGACGCGGAGAGAATTTCTTAAAGTTCATGAAAATGCTTAATCCTATCGCTCTGCGTCTCCGCGACTCTGCGGTTATGAAAATTTATGCGAATTTTAGTTACCGGCGGTGCGGGCTTTATAGGCTCGCATCTTTGCGAAAGGCTTTTGGATGCGGGAAACGACGTCGTTTGTCTCGACAATTATTTTACAGGCAGAAAAGAAAATGTCGCTCACCTTTTGGATAATTATCGGTTTGAATTGATCCGTCACGATGTAACCTTGCCGATCTTTCTTGAAGTTGACCAAATATATAATTTCGCCTGTCCGGCGTCGCCGGTTCACTATCAGTTTAATCCTGTAAAAACGGTAAAAACAAGCGTGATGGGCGCGATCAATATGCTTGGAATGGCAAAGCGCGTCGGTGCTCGCATTCTACAGGCATCTACTTCCGAGGTTTACGGTGATCCATTGGTCCATCCGCAAACCGAAGATTATTTTGGCAATGTAAATCCAATCGGTCTTCGCAGCTGCTATGACGAAGGTAAGCGTGTCGCCGAAACCCTGTTTATGGATTATCATCGTCAGAACGCGGTTGACACGAGAATCGTCCGAATTTTTAATACATATGGCCCGCGAATGCTCGCAAATGATGGCCGCGTCGTTTCAAATTTTGTCGTACAGGCACTAAAAGGCGATACATTGACGGTTTATGGCGACGGCGAGCAGACGCGTTCTTTTTGCTACGTAGATGATTTGGTCGAGGGAATTATCCGGTTAATGAATGTCGAGGGCAACGGTACGCATTTGCCGGTCAACTTAGGGAATCCCGGCGAATTCACGATGAACGAATTGGCGCAGGAAGTAGCGAAGGCAAGCGGAAAGGAAATTACGATCACGCATCTTAAGTTACCAGCGGACGACCCAAAACAAAGGAAGCCAAATATCGAGCGCGCCGAGCAGCTTCTCAAATGGAAACCCGAAATCGCGCTTGCCGATGGATTAAAGAAAACGGTTGAGTACTTTACAAACGTCTTAAGCAAATAGACAATATCAAATTTGGAATAACGCAGTTGGAATGCGATCAAACTATTATGAAAACATTAATTACAGGCGGCGCGGGATTTGTTGGAAGCCATTTGGCGGATAAACTCGTCCGCGAAGGACACGACGTAACCGTTATTGACGATCTTTCTACAGGGCAATATTCCAATGTTGCTCATCTTGAGGCGTCCGATAAATTCCATCTAATCATCGAGACCGTATTAAACGCTGAGCTTATGGAAGACCTCATCAGAAACACTGACCAGGTTTTTCATATGGCCAGCGCAGTCGGAGTTAAGTTGATAATGGATCAGCCGGTCAAAACCATAGAAACGATTTTCCGCGGGACGGATATCGTTCTGGCAAATTGTTCGCGCTACCGTAAGCGAGTGCTTGTACCGAGCACATCCGAGGTTTACGGAAAAGGCGTCTCGGTTCCGTTTAGGGAAGACGACGACATTTTGAAAGGTTCGACCAGCAAACATCGCTGGGCTTATGCGTGCGCTAAAGAATTGGACGAATTTTTGTCTCTTGCATTTTGGAAAGAAACTCGCCTTCCGGTTGTAGTGGTTCGGCTATTTAATACTGTTGGGCCTAGGCAAACTGGACAATACGGTATGGTCGTACCGAGATTCATTCGAGCCGCCATCCGAAATGAGCCAATTCCGGTTTACGGAGATGGCGAACAATCGCGCTGTTTTGGCCATGTCTCAGACGTCGTTGAAGCCTTGACCAAACTCATCGAAACACCTGAGTGTTATGGGAAGGTAATTAATATTGGAAACCCTGAAGAAATCACGATTAAGGCGCTTGCAGAAAAAGCGATTGCAATGACAGGAAGCAAGAGCGAAATAGAATATCTTACCTATGAAGAAGTTTACGGAGACGGGTTCGAGGATATGAAACGCCGTGTTCCGTGCATTGAAAGGGCAAAAGGCTTGATAGGCTTTCAGCCAACCCGCACCCTCGAAGACATCATCAATGATGTAGCGGATCAATTTAGAGACGAATTAAAGGCAGAAATTCAAAGCGCTTAAAGTATGAAGTTTGTTGGCAGAATATCGATACTTGTTTTTGTAATGCTCCTGCCTGTAACGGCTTTATTAGCACAAGATACGGGGAGTGTTAAAGGAAAAGTTCGGACCGAAGATGGTGACAGCATTGCAGATGTAAAGATTATCGCGAGGCGAGACGGAAAAGACTTGAAGTCGACAACTTCCGATAGAAAAGGCGAATTCAGAATAAACGGGCTCAGGCCAGGACGCTACAATTTGGTTTTCGATAAATACGGCTTCAGCTCCGGTGTTCTCTATGACGTATTGATCAAAGAAAAAAAGGTCAACAATCTCAGAGATCGTTTATATATGACAGTTGACGAAGGTACACTTGTCATCATCAACGGAAGCGTGTTCAATCAAAATGGTCATAGCATTTATGGCGCCACCGTTTTGATCGAAGAAATGGATTCTGGAAAGCCTGAAAAAGCGGGCAAGCTTTATTCAAGCCGATCTGGTCAGTTTACTTTTAAGTTTCCAGAAGGAAAAAAGAAGTTTCGAATAACGGCTTCGGCAAAAGATGTTTCAGCATATAAAGAAATTGAGGTTGAAGAGGCATCCGTCTATAGACTTGCGATTACGCTGAATATTCCGGAAAAAACGGAATAGGCGAGTTTTAGAATTAGGAAAAAAGGGCGCGGCGAGATATTACCTCGTTCGCCTTTTTTTCTGGAAATCTTAATTAATGGTATCGGAAATTTCGTCGGTCGGCTGATGGTTTGACACCGACCCGCTGTCAGTGACGATGAGCGGAAACTCATCGAGCACATTGGTCTCAGCCAATGTTTGAACCCAATATGTCCCTGCTGTAGGAAAAACGACGTTTACAAAAAAGCTTACATTGTCAGTAAACCCGCCGGGCGAAAGACTCACGGGAGTTGTTTGCGAGGTAACCACTAAATTGGTTTTATCGGGCGACAGGATCCTCACTTCCGTTTCGTAATCTCCGTCGCCGCGCCAATGATTTACAACAGCAAATTTTATTAGGGAGACGGGGAGCTTTTCCACCATTATATTTTGAAACACTCCCATAAGGGAAACCTTGTTCCCCATTTCGAGGCGAACATCGTCGCACAATAGCGTATAAATAAGTTTCAGATTTTCAGTATCCATGTTATTTCGCAACACTAATTAATAGTTGATCGGCTAAATCAAGTAAATGTGTAATGCTCGCAATTTTCAAGCATTTTCTTTTCGTTTTGACAAATCAAGCGTATAATCACTCTACTTAACAAAGATGCACAAAGTGGTGATTAAATGTTGATTTACGTATTAATAGGCCTTTCTTTGACCTTGGTTGGGATCGCCGGTCTGCAATTCTTTTATCTGTTTTACCTTGAACAAATGGGTAAACAGCAGAAAAATCGAATTCGCGAACTGGAAAAACACTCTTTAAAACTTTCAAATCAACTTCGGGACGCGGAAATTCAAATAAGTACACAGCAAGAATTCATCGATTCAGTTTCTGTCGAACCCGATGGGGAAGATGACGAGGTTTGGGCGGACGTTATCGAGGAAAGATAATGTGCTACAACTTGCTATTCTTAAGTTTTACGATAGTCGCGCCTGATCCGCCCGAAAACTCATCACCGCTCCTATACGATGAAACAAAATCTGTGGACGCGAGTAAATTTCTAACAGTTTCCCGCTGCACGCCGATGCCCTTCCCGTGAATAATTCTCAGAGTTTCAAAACCCTTTTTATAAGCTTCTTTTAGGTAAGCTTTTGTTACAGATTCCACTTCGTCTGGACGAAAGGAATGAAGATCAATTGAATCCGTGATCTCAAGAACGACCGGATCCGGAAATGGATTTTCCTCGTTTTCATTCATTGCCGCTTCTCTACCTTAAAAAGTCTAAAGTCCTTCGGGTTCCCGGACACGCAACCTTTTGTTTTTATCCTTATAAATAACAAATTGTTTTGACTCCATTTCTCCCGTTTTAGAATTCCGCAGATTGACTGTGAAGGTTTTCTCATCTCCCGCACCTTCAAGCTTGACAGGTAACGTTCCCCATATATCAATGCTTTCGCGGGCTGTATTGTACGCCGTATAATGCTCCTCGTTGTAAGTATCAAATCCCAAGACCAAAATGCCGTCAAAGTCCGGCTCAATACCGTCTTTCGCTTTTACCTCGTTAGTGCGGGACAAAATAAGCCAACTTCCGGGTTTTGTTACTTTTACATCTGAATCATGATTATCGATCGTATTACCCGAAACTGAGTTATTATCGAGGCTGAACCAAGCAACAAATTTACGAGCATTCGTTTGATAATAAATAATATCTGTCGGAACTTCGAGATCAACCTGCCTGCCGAAGATCCATCCCATCGGTGCCGGAGAAACTGACGGATCAAGACGAATTTTATACCAAACGTCATATTTCTCGTCCAATTTTTCCGTTTCTTTACCTTCTTTCGCGGCCTCAATTTCAGCATTTTCAGGTTCCTTCGGTTCTTGCTCCTTCGGCTTATACTCCCAATCCACGATTTCAAAAGCAACTCGATTGTCGCCCGAATTATCAAGCCGCAGCAAAATATTCGAATCTTCTTGAGAAGGCGAAAGCCGCAGATTTGAAGGAGCCCGTAAACGCCCCACCGCCTGAGACTGCAAATCCTTGACCGCTTCCGCAAGGGCCTTGGATTTCTCGAGCGATTCCCCCTTTATAACGTGCTGCGCTTCTATCCATCCTTCGGTGCTAACCTCATCAAATGCCCTTACTCGGTACCATAATGTGTTTGTAAATTCTTCCTCGCTTAAGATCTCAATGGTCTCCCCGCGTTTAACTTCCAATAGATCCGCGGCGACAACGGCGTAAGAACTACGAATATAAACGCTTTTGGAAATCACGGTGCCAGTTTCCGTCAATCCAACAAAGCTAGAGGTATTTTCCCTCACGATATCGACGATTCCACATCCGCCCATCAATAGGGAAGAAAGCAAAAGTGCTAAAATAATTACGGTTTTCTTAAAAGTCATTTTATAAAAGTATCGTAAAGTTTTCGCTAACCATTATAGCGCAATTTTTAAAGCAATGCCCTCGACCGAATATTCGTTTTCAACTGACAAAACGGACCGTGGATAACTAATCGATTTAAAGATTCAGTTTGATACATCGTTTGATTTGAAGTCAAATGTTGACATTCGTACAAAGGCAGATCTAGAATAGGGGTTTGAATACCGTCTACTGAATTCATAGAGAATTAATATACTAATTGGAACCAATGAGCATTATAAAAATAATTACTTATACTTTAGCGTTTTTATTGAGTCTTTTGTATTTGGGACGATTTTTCTTCTAAAACAGTGAAAAAGATGCGGCGAATTATTTGAACTCGTAAACGTTCGAATAAAATAGATTTGTTAAAATTTAGAGATTTAGGCGGTCTGCAATTGACCGCTATTTTTATTTTCAAAATTTCTATAGAAGACCATATGAATGAACTAAGAACAATAAGACGCGCGTTAATCAGCGTGTCGGATAAGACGCAAATAGTAGAGTTTGCGGAGAAACTGACGCGATTCGGTGTTTCGATAATAAGTACCGGTGGAACCGCCAATACTCTACGTGAAAATGGTATCAGCGTAACCGAAGTTGCTGACGTAACTGGTTTTCCGGAAATGATGGATGGTCGGGTGAAAACACTACATCCAAAAATTCACGGTGCTTTTTTGGCACTCCGCGATAATGTTAACCACATTGAAGCAATGAAAACACACGGAATCGCGCCGATCGATCTGGTAGTTATCAACCTTTATCCGTTCGAGCAGACAATCGAAAAAGATGGCGTGTCGCTTGAGGATGCGGTCGAGCAAATTGACATCGGCGGTCCGGCAATGATTCGCTCAGCATCAAAAAACTGGCGTGATGTCACAGTGGTCACAGACTCTCGGCTCTACGAAGATATCTTAAAAGAGCTAGAGGATAATAACGGCGCGATCTCGCTCGAAACCCGTCAGCGGTTGGCCGCTTTAGCTTATACCAGAACTTCGTACTACGATCTGGCGATTTCGAGTTTTCTTGCCGATCAGATTTCTGATGAAGATCTTGCATATCTCGAACCAATAAACCCGTTTGGAAATCTTGCATTCATCGAAATTGAGGAAGATTCGGAGGTTGAACCCAATGACGAAACGTTGGCAGACTCGATCTCGATCCAACTCGGAAAGGTTGCCGACCTCCGTTACGGCGAAAATCCACATCAAAAAGCCGCCATTTATGATTCAGGTGAAATTGGTGGGATCGCAAATGCAGAGCAGCTACACGGTAAAGAAATGTCCTTCAACAATTATGTTGACGCAGAAGCGGCGTGGAGAATCGTATCCGATTTTGACGAAAGGGCTGTAGCAATAATAAAACATACAAATCCTTCGGGCGTTGGTCTTGGGTCAACAAATCTAGAGGCGCATCAACGAGCGCTGGCAACTGACCCGGTTTCAGCGTTCGGCGGGATTGTAGCGATGAATCAAACGGCGGACGCTGAAGCGGCAAAGGCTATAAACGAAGTGTTCACGGAAGTAGTTATCGCGCCTGCGTTCGATGAGGAGGCGCTCGTTATATTTCGAAAGAAAAAGAATTTACGCGTGTTGAAAGTTTCAAATAACGTTGCCGATCCGCTTGAATACAAGCAGATATCCGGTGGTTTTTTGGTTCAGAATCAAGATTTGCTACGCGTTTCGCGAGAAGATTTGAGCGTCGTAAGTGAAAGAAAACCCACAGAGGCAGAGATCCAGGCAATGCTCTTGGCCTGGAAAGTTTGCAAACATGTGAAATCAAATGCAATTGTATTCGCAAACAATGTGCAGACAGTTGGCGTAGGGGCGGGTCAGATGAACCGTGTCGATTCCGTGCGCATTGCTGCGATGCGAGCAGCCAAAACCGAGCTTAAACTGGAAGGAACAGCGCTCGCGTCCGACGCTTTTTTCCCGTTTCGCGACAACGTCGATGAGGCTGCGAAATTAGGCATTTCAGCGATTATCCAGCCGGGAGGTTCGATGCGGGATGATGAATCGATCGCAGCTGCAAATGAACATGGCATTTCGATGGTCTTTACCGGACACCGGCATTTCAAACACTAAATTCAAGGGTTAAACTGTAATTGGTTGACATTTGCTGAGGTTTGCCGTATAAATGTAGGCTATTAAGGATTACCGAAAGGAACGCTCGAAAGGTTTTATAAATTAAGATCTTCCGGGCTATTATTTTAAATAATTTTTCACTTAATGAAGGTCTGAATTTCAAGGTTTTTTCCGTTAGTCGAAATCGTCACAGTTCCCCGCTCTCCGGTTGTTAAAACCTTTGCACCTGAATTTTTCCATCTTTCAACTACATCACTATTCGGATGCCCGAATGGAGAAATTCTGCCGACTGGAATTACGGCATACTGCGCTTGGACGGAGTTTACAAATGCCTCGGTTGAAGATGTTCGGCTGCCATGGTGAGCAACCTTTACAACCTCGGAATTTAATTCGATGTTACGTAAAGAAATCCGTTCTTCCGTATTCTTTTCAATGTCTCCAGTAAAGAGAAACCGCCTCGCACCATACATTAATTTTAAAACAACGGAGCCATCATTCGAGGTTTCGCCGTCGCTTTCATCTCCCTCCGGATTCAGGACGGAAATATTAACACCGCCGATTTCAAACTCGTCCCCCGATGCAATTTTCTGTAGTGGAATATTCTTTCTCATCAAAGCTGTCCGAAATTCGGAGAAATTCTCGTCATCCGGAGCATCTCGGCCAAAAAGAACTTCCCCGATGGAAAAATTGTTCGTAACGGCGATTAGACCTTGCATATGGTCAGCGTCCGCGTGGGTAGCAACTAAATAATCTACATGGGAATAACCTCTTTCCCAAAGAAATTCCGAAACGACCGTCTCACCGACTCCCTGGGAATCCGGTTCGAAGGCTGCGATTCCGCCGTCTTCATTTTTTACGAAAAGCTCGGCAAAATTGTGTTTTCCGCCTCCATCGATAAGCATCGTTTCACCATTTGGAAAAGTAACGAAAGCCGAATCTCCTTGACCAACATCGAGAAAATTAACGGTCAGTTTGCCGTCGGAAGGCGGTTCGCTATATGGATGGAGAACAATAAAAGCAAATAAAACCGAAAATAATGCGGTTGTAATTAATGCGATTTGTCTCCGACGGGTGACAGTACGATTAGTCGCGCGAATCGCGAATTCAAATGGATTCCAATTGTTTAAGAGGATTATCGACATCATCACGGGCACAAAATATAGGTAATAAATCGCACCTGTGTGACCGGAGTAAATCGGCACCCTTATCGAGGCGAGATCAAATGCGATGAAAACTTTCGGCAGGCTTAGGAGGAGCCAGTTCGAGACTTCGGCTAATTTTATAAAAGGAATCGCTAAGATTTTGCTTGCGAGCCCAAAAGTTAACCCAATTAACGCAGAGACATTTTGAAGAACAATGAATATTCCAACCCAGAGATTCAGGAAGATCGATCCGAAGGAAATTCGGTGAAAATAAACGACCAAAAACGGTAACAGGCAAATTTGGACGGCGATTGTAACCAAAATGCCCTCAAACGACCACCGCAAAACTCTTTGAAGACCGCGATCTTCCAGCCGCCCGGCATAACGAGATTTAGTGATCTTACAATCCCAAACGCTTTCAGCTAAAGTTTTCTTCCAGCGAAGTTCGCTCCAATAGAGTATTTCGCAAAATGCTTTCAGCTTCGGGTGAACCATTGGCGGAAAAGGATTTGATGCAGAAGGGTGCCATCCGCCAATTGAACGAAGTTTTTCAATTAACGGGAATGCAAATGCGATAATCCCAAACAAACTGGCGAAGGTCAGGTGAAACGACTGGCTAAAAATGTCTTCGGGACGCCAAATCAGGATAAGCAGGGCACACGCTCCGAGTGAATTCAATAAATTTCCTTTTCTGTAAACAACGAATGAAAATAAAAGAATTGTAAGCATCAACGCCGCCCTCACCACCGGAATCTCCGCCCCGACTCCGAATGCGTAAATCCACAGTGCTGCACTCACTATCGAAAACTGTAATAATCGATTACTGGTAAAGCGCCTTGCTATCAAAAGCAAGATTCCGCCAAGAAAGGTAATATGCAGGCCGCTGATGACTAAAACGTGAAAAGTTCCCCCCGCGCGGAAAATTTCTGCAGTTTCCTTAGTAAGGTGATTTCGGTTACCAAGAAGTGAAGCAATGAGAATCCCGGCGGTTGACACGCTAAACTTAGCTCGAATCGCCTGAATTAAATCCTGTCTGTAATCATAAAATCGTGCCAGCGGCGAGAACACAGCTTCGTTTCCAAGGCGCTCGATCAAAAGCGGGCTTTTTATTAACCCGGTCGCATCGATCCCTTTCTGATCCAATATCTCGACATAAGATATTCCTCCGGGATTTCGATATCTCTCCTCGCGGCTCAAATTGGTGCCAACTCTAATTCTCGCACCTGTTATTAGTTCTAGCTCATCAAATTCCTTTTGAATCTGCTCGTCGCGATCAGGTGCGAAAAACCTCACCGCCCCGGAAACATCAACTTTACGATTCTTATAGAAGACCTTATCTACGGAGAGGATTAAGTAAAAACCTCCAACGCTTAACTCCGGTATACCGTACACGACTCCTTCAACTTCGATTGGATCGCCGGAAACGAGCTGCCCTGACTCGATAAATCGTTTGATTGAATTTGCGGGTTCGCGTGCTCGTATTGTCGACATGTAAAACCCTCCAGCGAAGAGAAAACCGATCAATATGAGATAGACGGCAGAAAGCCTTACTGCGAAGATTGCCGCAAGTGTTGCGGCCACTAGCGATCCAGCAAGATAGAAGATCACTGGGACTTCCGCAAATCCGCCAATTAATATTCCGATTCCAAAAAGAATTGCGATCCACAAAAGAGGATAAAAGGTAAAGTTCGGCTGTGAGGTTTCAATCTTGGTTAAGGACATTCTTTTGTGAGGGCGAATGAACTAAAAATTTACTCAGTTTTGATCATATGTCGAATTTCCCGAAAGCGCTTATCGCTCATTCTATTGATTAACATCAAATGTTCAGATCGCCGGAATCTGCCAAACTTTTCCCGATGACGAATGATCTCAAGAGCCGTTTTCGCCCCAATATTTGGGAGACCCTCGAGCTCTTCTAGGGTAGCTTCATTTATGTTAATCGCGTTTTTCGAAATTATTATCGACCGCGGTGCACGATCTGCTACCGAGCTCTCTTGCGAACAAGCCGAAAGCAAACAGGCCGCAAATACGCAGAAAACCGCGCCGATGAGTCTGAAATTTGGAAGCAAATTTTGGGAGTGTCCAAACATATTTTATGCACTCCGTTTGTGCAGAATGCTAAAAGTTATTAATTGACAACTATTTATGTGAGATCAAAAATGGTTATCCACAAGGTTATCCACAACTTTCTGTGGATAAGTCCAAACGCGGCGTTAGAGAAATTATAGTTCGCGTCCTTCTTCCATCTCCTGCAGGGCTTCATATGCTTTCTCGGTAACCGGGCGGGCACGTTTGCTTCCATCCATATCACCAATAAATCCGTCCGCAACCAAAGCGTCTAAAATTGCTGCCGCACGTCCATAACCAATTCGAAGATGGCGTTGGAGCAATGAAGTCGAAGCGCGTTTAGCGCCGACTACGGTTCTGAGTGCTTCGCCGAAAAGCTCGTCCTTTCTACCTGGAAGATCACCGAAATCATCCATTTCTTCTTCCGACCTCGTTATCGTCTCATCGTAATCCGGATTTGCCTGAGACTTTATATGATTTACAATTTTGTGTATTTCTTTTTCGTCAACATACGCTCCGTGTATCCTTACAAGATGCGATGTTCCCGGTGGGAGAAACAGCATATCGCCTTTTCCGAGCAGCCGTTCCGCCCCATTTGCGTCTATGATCGTTCGTGAATCGATCTTTGATGAAACTCTGAACGAGATTCTCGAGGGAAAATTTGCCTTTATCAGGCCCGTTATTACGTCCACGGAAGGCCGCTGAGTGGCTAACACGAGATGAATTCCTACCGCTCTCGCCATCTGAGCAAGGCGGGTGATCGAGGTTTCGACTTCCTTGCCCGAGACCATCATCAGATCAGCTAGTTCATCGATAATTATTACAATAAACGGCAGCTTACTATGCGGATTGCCGTCTTCGTCAAAGTCATTCAAATTATTCCGGCGTTTTACTTCCTTGTTAAAGCCATCTATATTCCTAACACCCCAGCCTGCCAATTCTTTATACCTACGCTCCATTTCCGATACCGCCCATCGCAATGAAATTGCGGCACGTTTTGGATCAGTGATGATCGGCGTCGCGAGATGAGGAATGTCCGCATACAAACCAAGTTCAAGGCGTTTCGGATCGACCATGATAAACTTAACTTCATCAGGTTTTGCCTTATAAAGTATCGAAACGATCAGCGAATTTACGCCGACCGATTTCCCCGCTCCCGTTGCTCCGGCGATCAAAAGGTGCGGCATTTTGGCCAAGTCAGCTACCCTGCGGCGGCCGTCGATAACTTTGCCAAGTGCGATTGTCAGTTTCGATTCCGATTCCCTAAACTCTTTTGAATCAATAATATCTCGCAAAGAAATAACTTCACGATTCTTGTTGGGAATCTCCATTCCAACAACCGCTTTTCCCGGAATGCGTTCTATACGAATTGATTCGGCTTTAAGTGCCAAACAAAGATCATCCGCAAGCCCCGTAACCCGGGCATATTTGACACCCGGATCGGGCTTAAACTCAAACGTAGTAACGACCGGGCCGAGATTAATATTTTTGACCTGCCCTTTGACATTAAATTCATCGGCAGTCACGACAAGATGTTCGGCAATATCGCGCAGTTCTTCTTCATTGTGTTCGATTCGGGGCGAAGGTTCGCTTAAGAATTCTTTCCTCGGCAAGAAGTAATGATCGAAGTTTGTCGGTTTCGCTTTGGGATTTTGTTTCGACTCGTCCTCTACGTCCACTTTGGTTGGAAGCTCACCCGTTTGCGCAATAGGCTTGACCGGGATCTTCGTGCCTTCGGCAACCAGGTCTTCTGAAATCTCGGCATTGCCGTTAAAAGCGGAATCATCTTTATTGGAAAGATCTTTTAATTCTTTTACGCTCTTTCGAACCTCCCCATCTTCTAATTCAGAAGGGTTAGCAAGAGGACCGGAGGGTGGGTCGCTAAGCTTCGTCACAACGGCCGCGAATTTTTTCTTTAGGGGATTTTGATCCGAAACGTCGCCAACCTCAGAAGCCTCTTCAACAGGAGTTCCAGTCGAGATCGTAGGTTGTTCGAGTTTGCGTATTTCAGCTCTTACTTCTTCTCTCTTTTTCGCCCGCTCCATTCCGGCAAGCTCATTTTCGTCTTTCCATTTGTTAAATTTGGAAAGCCATTCCCGAAACCGCACTTTAAAATTCGTCCAAGCCATTCGGTAACTATCAAAAAAAGACGCAAATGAAAAACTCGTGATCAGCAAGACAGAGGCTAGAAATAGAGCTGTCAGCAAGATACCTGCGCCAATCGGGTTTAGGAGATAACTAGATATTTGTTCTGAAAATGCACCGATGATTCCGCCGTAGCCAATTAGTAAAGTAAACAATCCGGTACTAGAGAACACAAACAAAAGAAAGCCCAAGACACGAGCAGGAGGTACAAACAGGCTTTTCGACTGAAAACATTTCCAGGCGATCAGCAAAACCAAAAATGGCAAAACATATGCGATCAGGCCGACCGTTTGAAATAAAATATCCGCAAAAACCGAACCGACTACTCCCGCCCAATTCCTTGTTTCCTGCGCGCTGCTTGTGTTAAATGACCAGTCGCTAGGATGATATGTAATTAAGCACAGGAACATCAATATCGCCACGGCCACTAAAATAACTGCAGCTATTTCGTTATAGTGTGATCGATTTTGGGGGCGTGTGGTTCTTCGTTTTGCTCTTGTAGCCATCGTGATATGGAGAGTTTCAATTAATACCTAATAATACACAATTTTTCGGTCATTCCTAAGAATTGCCGGTTTTCGGCTTCTCAAGTTCTTTCTTGAAAAGTAAAAATTCCTTTATGAAAGGATCGATTCCACCGTCCAGCACGCCATCAACATCGCTTACTTCGAACTTGGTGCGGGTGTCCTTAACAAGGCGATAAGGATGTAAAACGTAGTTTCGGATCTGTGAGCCGAAGGAAATATCCTGCTTGCTGTATTCGAGTTCGGCGATTTCAGCATTTCGCTTTTCAAGTTCTAATTCATAAAGCCTCGAACGCAAAACCTGCATCGCAACCTGTCTGTTTTGAATTTGAGAACGTTGGTTTTGGCAAGTTACGACAATATTCGTCGGCACGTGCGTGATTCTGACTGCGGAATCGGTTACGTTCACGTGCTGGCCGCCTGCACCGGAAGAGCGATACGTGTCGACCCGCAAATCTTTGTCATTTATTTCGATCTCAATGTCGTCGTCGATTTCGGGCGAAACAAACAAAGATGCGAAAGAGGTTTCCCTGCTGCCGCCGGAATTAAACGGTGAGATTCTCACAAGACGATGAACCCCCGCTTCGCTTGCTAAAAGACCATAGGCATATTCGCCGATCACGCGTATAGTTGCCGATTTTATTCCCGCTTCGCTGCCCGGTTGTTCATCGAGAATTTCTACACTATATCCATTTTTTTCCGACCATCGAATATACATTCGAAGGAGCATCTGTGCCCAGTCTTGCGCGTCCGTTCCGCCAGCACCGGATTGAATCGAACAAATAGCGTTATTGGGGTCAGTGTCGCCGGAAAGCAAACTCTTAGTTTCTGCTTCATCAACCGATTTTTCCAGTGCGATTATAAGCGCATTCAAGTCCTTCGCTGATTGTTTATCGTCGGCCGCAAATTCAAATAACACTTCGGCGTCCGAAACCTTTGTTTCGAATTCCGTTTGTGCATCGAGAGATTTTTCAATTCGACTCCGCCGCTGAACAATTTTTTGAGCGTTCTCTTGATCATTCCAAAAATCAGGTTCGGAGATCTGTTTTTCGAGTTTTTCTAGCTCTTTCTGTTTGGCAGGTGCGTCAAAGAAACCTCCCGAGCTGGGCTACTTTTTCTATGATTTCTTCGTATTTTGTTTGTAGTTCGCTTAATTCCATTTTATTGATGCGGTCCGACTTGAAATCTCATACCTGTAGGTTTCCCATCAAGGAGACTGACGGGTCGGTACATATGATAAAGGAATTTATCCTCAGGGAAAATGGCGTATGCATTTTTATCCTTTTCCCAAACCTCGATGTGAGTTTGGCGGACGGCCGTATAAGTCAGAATGTAAATAACCGACAACGAGACCAAACCGATAAGAATTTTTTGTGTCATTTAACAATCACCGAAAAGTGCCATTGATTGTGTGAAAATATATATTATTCCGATTCTCTGCGCCGCCAGATCAAAACCAGCAGCAATATACTGACAAGTATACATAGCAGCGCGAACCAGTCACCAAATCGCACATAGATCGTTTGTTTACCATCGGATTTCGAAACCGTCCAAACACGTGTCGCCTCTTGATAGACTCCCGCTTCATTCAAAACTTCTCCGCGTTCATTAATATACGCAGTAACCCCTACATTTGTAACCCGGATTACCGGACGACTTGTTTCAACGGCTCGAAAAACTGCGCTCGCAAGATGCTGCCGTAGAACCGGCGTATCGCCTAGGTACCCGTCATTTGTTAGTTCAACCAAAAGGTCAGCGCCGTTTCGAACGTATTCACGTGAAAGCGATGGAAAATGCGATTCGAAGCAGATCATCACGCCTGCTTTTGCATCACCGAAAGGCAATAGATCGTATTCTTCACCAGGCGAAAATCTCCCAACCATCGTCGGAACAAATTGTGCCAGAAATTCGGGCAATGGGACCATTTCACCAAATGGTAATAGATAAATTTTATCGTACTGAACGATTTTCTCGCCACGTTCATTGACCATTACGGCCGAATTAAAATATCCATTCGTCGTTCGGTTATCCGGTTCCGCTGAATTAAACAAAACCGATACGCTGTTTTTTTCTGCAAATTCTTTGATGAACGACCGAAATTCCGAATCATTATCATACTGAAAATTCATCGGGGATTCGGGAAGAATTACTATTTTCTTATTCCTTCTGAAAGATTCGATCGCGAGTTCTTCATAAAAACGCGTTCGCTCTTCTACCTCGTTTGGCAAAGCGTCTGCCAGGGCCTGTCGCCTCGAATCAACTCTAAAGCTTGGACTTCTATTGACGATTTCCGCAAGCTCCGTCTGCCGTCTTCTTAAGGTAATCCATTTGGTTTGGGTCAAACCGCTCATCGGTACATTTGGTTGAACCGCGATAACAGACGCCGAAACTTTTGAGTGAGGTTTTGAAGAAACATTGTAGGGGATGAGACTCAATAGCAACAAAAAGATCATTGGAACAAACAGCAATCCCGCAATTATCACCTGCCGCCGCCGCGTTCCTATTGCTTTCTTTAGTTTGCTGTATTTGGATTGAAAAATGAGCTTTGGAATCTGAATCGAAATAAGCGAAATTCCGCATTGATTTTTCACAACGTTATGTGCAAATACCAAGAACGAGTTTGATAGAACAACCAGAAAACTAACGAAAAAAACACCTCCGAAAGACGCATATCTGACCGGTGCCGAAAATGCCTGTGAATATCCGATCGCATTCCAGTTGTTGCCCGTTGTCCAAAGCCGTAAAAACTCCAAAGCGGTCCACAAAACCGGTGCTGCCAAAATTCCCCAATACCCAAATCGTCGAACAAAAAAAGCAAAGATGCCGCTGAAAAGTCCAATGTATGCCCCTGCAATTGCGGTAACGAAGAATAAGAGGAGATACGCGAGGATGGATGGAAAACCGGCGTAAGTTATTGGTGCAAAAGTAAGCCACCAACAGGTTCCAAAAAAGAACACCGTACCGGAGGTCCAACCAACAACAAATGATTTAAAGAAGGATTTCTTCGTGCGGTCGATCGCAAAAAATAAAGGAATTAGCGCAAACCAAGCGAGAAATGAGAAGTCCCAATCCGGAAACGACAAAACCAGAATCGCGGACGACAAAACCGCGAGCGAAATCGATTGCAAATCGGGGCTTCTGTCCTTGAGGGCAGTAAAACTTTTCATCAACTAATACTACCAAAATCGCTCAAGTTAGTAATTCGTTCAAATTGATTCTATTTGGGTCATTTTGGATGACTTAAAACGACATCAGTGCAAAAATTGTCATCGAATTGTGACGTATTTTGTCAATTATGTCGGATGATCTACCCCCGTTCAGTCAACCTGATGCATAATTGCGATAAATAGGCCCTGAGTCGGGCAGAATGAACGATAGCGCTTGTTTGCGTGACATCATTGAAAATTAAGGGTTTAAAAGAGGTGAACCCGGCTTTAAGCCGGGTTCATATAGGAAGGACAACTGAAGGAACGCTCGGAAGGTGGTCAAGTACAGCGGCAAACCGTACTCTAAGAAGTGATGGCGGAGGGTCTTGATTAACTTCATCAAGCTAGCCACGAATGTATTAAGCACGTCCCGTGCCAAACCTTCCGAAAATTTGGAAAAAACTTTTCAATTTACTTAAAACGCTTATAAATCAGGCGTCTCAGGCACAAATTAAGGCTCAAGCCCCGCAAATGTAAAGAAATGTAAGCGGATTCTTGAGCCTTTTCCTGTTTTAAGGAATTACACTATTTGCTACATCGTTCCACCTGGCGCTCTAAAGCCCGTGCGTCTTCGTTCTCCGCATTGATTGAAAGTGCCGAAACCATATAGTTCTTCGCTTGCAAACAATCACGTTTTTGAATAAATATTCTTCCCAGCAAAATATGCGCGTCGATCAACTTATTGTTCCAAAAATAGGCTGCCTTAAAAGAACTGATAGCCTGTTCAAGATCTCCCCGCTTTAGATGGATTCTTCCGAGAAGTAAATATGTTTCCGCACTCATTGGTTCGCTAACAAGCACACGCCGTAAAACTGCCATTGCTGCATCGTCACGCCCGGCATCGAAGTGTCCTTGAGCTTCCTGAAGCATCGCGGCGGTTTCATCGATCGGCTTCGATTTGGAGTTTTCGATTCGCTCCTGGTTTAGAACGACGCTTACGAATTCTCGTCTTGTAGGCTGTTTAACACGGAGCGAAATTCCGTCATAAACGCCTTTTTTCCATTCACTCTCCAAATTTGCGTAGCGATTATTATCTGTCAAAAATCTTCGAGCCTGATTATCGAAATCCGAAGATACGGCATCCCCAAGCTTTTCCAAAGATTTCGCAAGCAAGAAATATGCCTCACCATCCCGCGGATTGTTGGCCAAAACGGAACGGAATTTTTCAGCTGCCTGTTTGTAGTCGCCACTCAAATATAGGGCTATACCATGATTAAAATAGACATCCATCTCATCAGTAGTTGATTCTGAAGCCCTTTTTAGAAACGAAAGGCCTTCCTGTAGAAACGCAGCTGATTTATTCGCATCTTTTTTTTCCCCGCGTGAAGCTTCGGTTGAAATCGCGCCGAGGGCATTGTAAACGCTAGTCAACTTCATATCGTCCGCCAATGGCCGTAATACCGCTAGAGCCTGTTCGTATCGCTTTTCGCGCCATTGGATCAGGCCGGTATAAAATGAAGCTTCGGCGTATTGATTGCTATCTTGAGGAATTCGCGAGAAAAATGCGATAGAATTCTGGAATTTTCCATCGTTTAAATAAAGGTGCCCCAATTCCATTGCAGCATCAGCGTAAATCGAATTGGGTTTACTCTCCTCGTAAATCCGGATGGCATTCTGAAAATAATTTGCCCGGGTTTTTAAGTCCGAAGAAGGCGCGAGGAGTCCTTTTATATAAGCTTCAAAGGCCTTTGCGGGAACCTTATTTGCTGACTCAATAAATTCATTCAGGCTAAATGGTAATAATTCTTTATCTCGCTGGTAAAGAATTTGATAAGCAAGCTGCCCCTGTACGGTTTGTAAATTTCCCAGCGCGTCGGTTAAATTTATTTCCCTATTTATTCTACGGCCATCGGGAAGTATATCGCCTACTATTATTCCTTCTTCTACTCGAATTATCTTTGCGTTGACGGTAACGCTTGCGGCAACGTCGTCCCTTTCAGGTGTAATACTATATGCTCCGGCAACTAGAAGCGTCGCCTTAGCTTCTCTTGCGAGTTTCAACGAAGAGGCTAGTGATGGTAAGACGATCAGCGGAATCTTTAAGCGCTGCTGTACAATTTTCCGCTCTTGATTCGAAACTACGTTCAAGCTCGGCACCCGGAGCAGATCTGTCAACGAATCGGCTATACTTTCGCCGACCCAGTTAAAATCGGCTTGGTTCGATGTGTTTTCAAAAGGCAGAATAATAACCCGGTCCGTAATTTTGGTTTGAGACAAAGCCGGCACTGAAAACACGGTCAATATAACAGCCGTATAAAAAAGTTTCTTTAGCATTTTTTCGATTCCCTGATTTCTCAAATGGCTTTGATGTTTTCCAATTCGCGCAAGTTACTAATAAATCGCCATTATCATTTAAAAAAGAAAAATTCGCCTACGAGAGAAGCGAATAATAAAAACGTCTACGAAAAATAAGAATGGTAACCGGTACGGGATTTGAACCCGTGTTGCCGCCGTGAAAGGGCGGTGTCCTAGACCCCTAGACGAACCGGTCACAATTTTCTAGCACTGCAATCACCAACTTCAACGGGAAATTATCAGTCGGTTGCGTCTTAACAATGCTTTCAAATAACTCTACTCTCGCCGAAACGAACAAGTAGCATAGCGTAAGCCTTTTTTTCTGTCAAACGATCTCGCCTACATTAAAACAATAGTTTTTCCGCCTTGTAACTGCAAGATTGTTTTTCTATTATTCAAACACAGCAAGCTAATAATCCTTAGCAGAAATCGGCGTTTGAAGGCACGAAGTGGGTTTCGTTTCTTCGGCTCAAACGGACAATTAAATGGCAAATAAAAAAGACAAAAGAGTATTCCTGATCGATTCAATGTCGCACATCTTTAGGGCGTATTTTGCTCCAATGGGTCGAAAGCAGGAACCTCTTCGCAACAGTAAAGGTCAGGTCACACAAGCGATTTTTGTGTTTACAAATATATTACGAAAACTCCTCAATGACGAAAACCCGGATTATGTTGCCGCCATTTTTGACACATCGGACCCTACATTTCGCCACGATTCATTTGAAGAATATAAAGCCAACAGGGAGGAAATGCCGGAAGAATTGGCAGAACAAATTCCTTACATTTTTAAGGTGTGTGAAGCATTTAATATTCCTATACTAAAATCTCCGGGTTATGAAGCAGACGACATTATCGGCACCTTTGCCAAAAAATGCGAGCAGCAAAAACTTCATGCTGTAATTGTTTCCAATGACAAGGATCTATGTCAGCTGGTAAGCGATCCGTACGTTGTTTGCATGCGGCAAAATGCGCAAAACATCCGGCGGAAGGTTGCGGTTCCGACAATTGAATGGTGCAACGAAGAATGGGTTGAGAAAAAGTTTGAATTGCCGCCCGATAAGATAATCGATTATTTGGGACTGATGGGTGACTCGATCGACAACATCCCCGGCGCGCCCGGAATTGGTTCAAAGGGCGCGATCAAGTTGATCAAAGAGTTTGGTTCCGCGGAAGAAGCGATGGAAAATGCCGATAAAGTGACTCACAAAACTTATCGTGAAAGTCTTCAAAACAACAAGGAATTGATCCGGCAATCCATCCAGCTTGCCACCGTCCATACGGAGGTTCCGATCGAATTCGACCTCGAAACCTTAAAAACGCGGGAACCCAATCGAACGAAAGCCTATGAACTTTTTCGCGAGCTTGAATTTAATTCTTTAACACGCGAATTTGCTGATTCTGCACCACTTTTTGCCGGTCTTGACGATCCCGGAAGTCCAGCCGAAATTCAAAGAACTTATAAACTAATAAAAACGCGAGAGGATCTCGACAAATTAATCCGCAAACTTTGGGAGATCGAAGAGTGGAGTTTTGAAGTAGATTCTTCGAATTCCCCTGATGATAAGGGATCGTATTTTAAACACGCCCCGCTCGGTATTGCGATTGCCACCGGTAGAGGCGTTGCATATTACGTTGATATCAAGAATTTCGAGGGCGGCGAGCACGAAGCGCATAAGCCATTGGGCGATATCCTGTCGAATATTTACCTCCGGAAAAATGTCCATGATCTTAAACATAATATTGCAGTGCTAAGAAAATGCTCGATAGCACCGGAGAAAGTTGGAAACGACACACTTCTTGCGGCTTACCTTATAGATACAAGCCGGAAGCATTTTGACATCCACACGCTCGCCCGCCAAAATCTCGAACTCGAAAGCGCTCCGGAAATTCCTGAAGATTGGGAAGAAACCCATTATCGTACCTGTGAGCGCGCCGATTTCATTGCCCAGCTGGCTCCGACCTTTAAGAGAAAAATTACGGAAGACGAGCTCGAACATGTTTATTGCGATATCGAGCTTCCTCTCGTCCCGATTCTCTATGACATTGAGATGACAGGGATGAAATTAAATGTCGAAGACCTGCGCGAAGTTTCGGACTTTCTGACCGGCGAGATCGGAAAAATTTCGAAGGAGATATTCGATCTGAGCGGATATGAATTTAATATAAATTCCCCAAAACAGGTCGGAGAGGTTTTGCAGGATTTGAACATCGAAACAAAATATAAAACTCCGACGGGCAAAATTTCGACCAGCAAAGATGCCCTCCAGGAAATTGGCGAAACTTTCGAGATCGCCAAACATATTATCGAATATCGAGAGCTCGACAAATTAAAATCGACTTACGCGGATTCGCTTCCAGAAATGGTAAGTGAAGATGGAAGAATTCACGGAATTTTGAATCAAGCAGTTGCAGCAACGGGACGCCTCAGCTCAACCGATCCGAATCTTCAGAATATTCCGATCCGAACCAAACTTGGACGCAAAATCCGTAGAGCGTTTATCCCGGAAAAGGGCTGCCAGCTGATCTCCGCAGATTATTCGCAGCTCGAACTCAGAATTCTCGCCCATATTACTCAGGACGAAGTTATGCTCGAAGCGTTTAGAAATAATGAGGACGTCCACGCAAAAACGGCGGAGCTGATCTTTGGCGCAAAAACAGAAAAAGAATTGAAGGAAAAACGACGGCTCGCGAAAATTGTTAATTTCGGAATCGCCTACGCAGTTGAAGCGTTTGGGCTTTCGCAGCGGGTAGGAATTTCCCGTTCGGAAGCGAAGGAAGTTATCGAGAATTACTACGCCACATATAAAGGTATTAAGCGCTATATGGATGAGACTCCGGAAGTCGCCCGTAAGCAAGGCTATGTCTCAACGCTTTTTGGAAGGCGGCGATATTTACATTCTATTAAAGACAAAAATTTTGCAGTTCGCTCCCGGGCCGAACGCGAGGCAATCAACATGCCTATTCAAGGTACGGCAAGCGACATTGTAAAAATCGCAATGCTCAGAGTAGATAAAGCCCTTAAATCCATTAACTTGAAAACAAAAATCATAATGCAGGTTCATGATGAACTTCTGCTCGAAGCTCCCATCGATGAAGTCAAGCGTGTTAAAGAAATCCTTATTAAAGAAATGGAAAGTGCTGCGACCCTTGATGTTCCTTTGCTGGTAGAGGTCGGTTCAGGTAACAACTGGATGAGTGTCAAATAGACAATAAGTTCGAAAAAAATAACGATTCTTATTCCATATTTGGGGAATTTCTTTTAAAATAACTATCAAATAAATGTCAAACAAATCCTTTTAAACGCAGAAATTCGTTGAGGATTCCTGAGTTTCTCTCTTCGATCACCTTATATCTAATTACTTTTGGTTTCATATTTGCGACTTTTGGAGTTGCTATTTTGGTGCGTCGCCAAATGAAGACCGGTGCGCCAAACGACGGAAGACTAGCAACTGACCGTCCGCACATCTTCAAGCTGAACGCCGGCTATAATTTCGATTGGGATGGAAGCTCAACAAATTCAACCGAGATCAAGGGTTTCTTCCTCGGTCAAAGCGGAACTCCGCTTTCAACCACGGTTAGTGCTTATTCAGCGTTAACATTCTTGGGCGAACGTGGCGATCTAGGACGTCTTGATACGTTTACACAAACGGATCTCGGCGTAACCCATCGCTACAGATTCGGACGCGATTCAAAATATGCTGTGGCATTTGACGTCGATGTTTTGAATATGTTTAACGAACAAGCCGCTACCAATAGAAGAACGCAACTATTTGTTGGTGGTTTGGCAGCTAATTCCATTAGACAATTTTTCCCTGGAGTAGTTGATGAAACTTCATTTATTCAACAGATATTCAACGGAGGAATCTCTAGCCAGATTCTGGAGTTGAATAGACGTGGGAATGCAGGTGCCACCACGTGCGGAGTTTCCGGAGCGGTTGGTTCCGGTTCATGCGTAGGATTTGCAACAGATGCTCGGTTTATGGAGCCGACTCAGTGGCAACTTCCGCGTTCGGTAAGATTTGGCTTCCGCTTTATCTTCTAAATTAACCAGTAAAAGCCCGTCTAGATAATGTAAAAATTATGTTAAGACGGGCTTTATTGTGCACATTTGAGATTAAATTGATTGGATTTTATGGATTTTTTATGACTTTTTGAATTCAAAAGGGTTACGCTTTGACCGATGACACAATTGGGTCATTTTTCATAAGAAAAAAATAAGGAGTATAAAATCTATGAATGCCAATCTTAAAGCCATCGCACAGGGTAACGGAAATTCGTCAGCAGAATTCGAAGACAACATTATTGCACTTGATGATGTCGTTTCATCGCTAAGCGATGCGGTAAATGTCTTGCAATCCTTGAAAGACGTAGAGACCAACCATCTCTTTAAAAACTTCGAGCTGAGGTTTCCAAAAGACGGAATTGATTTCTACAAAGCGAAAACACTTTACGAAGTAAACCTGATAGAGCAGGCATTACGTGCCACACGCGGGCATCAGGCGAAAGCTGCGAAGCTTCTGAAGATGCGCACGTCGACGCTGAATTCGTTTATTAAACGACACAAGATCAGCTATTGACATGAGATGAATTTCGGGCGCAAAGAGGGAAACAAGAGAAAGTTTATATTTATCTGAAATAATAAAATACTCGTTATAAACTTCGCTGGATTCGGATTCTCCTATTTCCTCTGTTTGTCTTCTGGAAACAAACTTGATGTTCGAAAATCCAAAGTAATATTTATCGACTTGCGACCGCAATGGAACAAAAGTTGCCTTAATATTACTGAACACTTTCGCTCTTGGTTCGTACTGGCGGTATGAACCAAGACCTATTCTGCTTTATAGTCCGAAAATAGTGTGCCCGTTACCGCGCTCCTATTTATCGGATAATACTGCAACACAAATCAAGATTTTGGGGTAGATGTCACAAATTGAGATTTAGTGGTGTTGTTTATATAAGGCGTCTTATATCGAGGAGTTTGGGTGAAGAAGTCTTACGAAAAAATCCATTTTTATAATTTCGGAAAGTTTCGTCTGGACGCAACCAATCGAGAATTGCTCAGCGATGGAAAGCACGTGCCGCTCACACAGAAAAGTTTCGAACTCCTTGAGTTTCTAATTCAAAATCGCGGACGCGGACTTCGTAAAAGCGAAATACTTAACGATATCTGGACGGAAAGTTTTGTCGAGGAAGCTAATCTAGCCCAACATATTTATATGGTTAGAAAAGCGCTCAAATATAACGGGGACGCGGAAGACTACATCGAAACGATCCCAAAGTTCGGTTATCGCTTTGTTGGGGAGGTTGAAGAAGAATTTGTAGATTATCCGCTTGCATTAATAAAACCACCAGGCGAAAATGAACACAAACCCTCGACAAACGGATCACATTCACTTGAAACCGTTTCAACTCTTGGTTCCGCTTCGGAACACGCCACCTTTGAACCGGGGGCAAGCCAACCGGATTCAACCTCTGATAAGGCTACCCCCTCTCCCGCTAGATCGAAACGCATCGGCTATTTTGCGTCGATCGGAATCGCTTTTGTGATTGTGTTAGCGACACTCGGGCTGGTCTATTTCACATTTTTTAGAAATGTGAGCAACGATGCCAAATCCCGAGCAATTAAGTCAATTGCGATACTTCCTTTTAGCCAAATCGGTAACGATACGGACGAGAAATTGGGATTAGGAATTGCGGACACATTGATTTCAAAACTCGGAAACCAGAGCGAGATTTCCATTTCGCCAACGAGCACAATAATCAAATTCATCGAAAAAGGCACCGACAATCCAATTGAAATTGGCGAACAACTCGGTGTTGACGCGGTTTTAACTGGAACTATTCAGCGAGAGGCTGACACGGTTCGTGTAAACGTTCAGCTGATAAGCGTGAGCGAAAAAACGCCGCGCTGGTCTGAAAAATTTGACGCGAAATTTTCTAACATTTTTGCGCTTCAGGATAGAGTTTCCGAACAAGTAGCAAAAAGTTTGGCGTTAAAGCTCAATGAACCGACTCAAATAACTGAGGCGAATCGATATACCGAAAACATTGAAGCATACCAAGCATATACGATGGGTCTATTTTATTGGGACAAACGCGAAGAAGACAGTCTTCCAAAAGCAGTAGAAAACTTCGAAAAAGCAATAGCAAAAGATCCAAAATTCGCAACAGCTTATGCGCATGCCGCAGACGCGTATTCGCTCATTGGATACTATAAATTTTCGGGATTTCCGGAAGAGGAAGCTATCGAGAAAGCCAAGGAACTGGCAAACAAAGCCCTCGAGCTCGACCCGAAGTCCTCCGAAGCCTTTACCGCACTTGGTATTGTTGCGCTGTACGAAAAGAACGGCGGGAAAGCACTAGAGCTATACCGGAAAGCAGTACAACTAAAACCGAATAATGCGACGGCGCGTCAACGGCTCGCATGGATGCTGACCACCAATAAAACCCTTGACGAAGCGATTTCAGAAATGCGTCTCGCTCAGAAATCCGACCCAATTTCGGTAAATACGAATCTAAATTTGACCCGTTTGCTTAGGTTGAACCGCCAACCCGACGAGGCCCTGACATTTTGCAACAGGGCTTTGGAAATGGATCCTGAGTCTGACTCTGCAAATGTATTTCTAGCTGAAATATACGAGCAAAACGGCGAGTACGAAAAAGCAATCCGCAAACTAGAGGAAGTTATAGAAAAATATCCCGAAGAACTTTCGTCTAAGTTAATTCTAAGCCGTATTTATGCCAAGAAAGGTGAGAAAAAAAAAGCCCGCTATTTACTCGAGGAGAGTTTGAAAGACAAAGACCTCGGATACTATCTTTATGAGCTTGCAACTGCATACCTCTTTCTCGGCGAACGAACCAAAGCAATTGAAACTCTGAAAAACGCGAAGGAACATACTTTGATCTATTACCTTCATATAAAATACGACCCAAATCTTGATCCGATACGGAAGTCTTCAGAATACACGGAGATTCTGAAAACGGCATACAGTAGCTTGGACCCCGCATACAAATAGTTTCCCGATTTAACAACTGCTCCGTTACCCGCCTCGGCAAATGTACTATAATTCTCTTGTAATAATGCAGAGAATCGAAAACTACATAAACGGCGAATTGTGTCCGCCGCAATCGCGTGATTATCTTGATAATGTTGATCCTTCTATCGGCGAGGTCTATGCAGAAATTCCCGATTCGGACGAACGCGATGTCGAAAAAGCCGTAAAATCGGGAAGAAACGCTTTTCCCGAATGGGCGGCGAAAACACCCGAAGAGCGGCACGATATTTTGATAAGCATTTCAAAATTGATCGAACGTGATCTGGATTCGCTCTCCGAGGCAGAATGTATTGACAACGGCAAACCAAAATCATTGGCAAAAATGGTTGATATACCACGCGCGGTTTCGAACTTCAAGTTTTACGCCACCGCTGCAATGCATTTTGCTTCGGAATCTCATCAGATGGCCGGCGAGGCAATAAATTACACATTGAGGCAACCGATCGGTGTTGTTGGCTGTATTTCGCCTTGGAATCTCCCGCTTTATTTATTTACATGGAAGATCGCTCCTGCGCTTGCGGCAGGAAATTGTGTAGTCGCGAAACCGACCGAGATCACGCCGATGACTTCATACTTTTTGTCAAAACTGTGCATTGAAGCGGGTTTGCCAAAAGGCGTTTTGAATATCGTACACGGACTCGGAACAAAGGCAGGTGCGGCAATCGTTAAGCACGATGATATCAAAGCAATTTCGTTCACGGGCGGAACAAAAACGGGCGAATGGATCGCACGTGAAGCGGCTCCTAAATTCAAAAAATTATCGCTCGAACTCGGAGGAAAAAACCCGAATATAATCTTTGCGGATTGCGATTATGAAGCGATGCTCGACACAACCGTGCGGTCGTCTTTCGCTAATCAAGGGCAAATTTGCTTATGTGGTTCGCGGATTTTTGTCGAACGCCCGATGTATGAAAATTTCTGCGGGGATTTTGCCGAACGAGTCAAAAAATTAAAGATCGGCGATCCGCTTGAGCTTTCCACCAATGTCGGTGCAGTTGTATCCGAGAGGCATATGGAAAAGATCTTGTCCTACATTGAATTAGCCAAAGAAGAAGGCGGAAAAATTTTGACTGGTGGAAATCAGGTAAGACCGGAAGGGCGCTGCAAGAATGGGTATTTTGTCGAGCCGACAGTTATCGAAAATCTCTCCTATGATTGCCGCACAAATCAGGAAGAAATCTTTGGTCCCGTTGTTTCCGTCCAGCCTTTCGATACGGAGGAAGAAGTATTAAAATATGCTAACAGCACGCGCTACGGTTTATCGGCGAGCGTCTGGACCGAAAACTTGAGCCGCGCTCATCGCATCGCCGAACACCTCGAAAGCGGAATAATCTGGATAAACACCTGGCTCCTCAGAGATTTACGAACTCCTTTCGGGGGTGTAAAAGATTCAGGCATGGGACGCGAAGGCGGGTTTGAAGCACTCCGGTTTTTTACGGAAGAAAAGAATGTCTGCGTTAAATATAATTAGATAGTATTGTGGAATTATGAAATGGCTAGTTGAAAAATCGCGCTATTTATCGGTCATTGGCGTTTTGGGTTTGCTCGTCGGAGCTTTAACGGCTTTCGGTTGGGGAATTTATAAATCCTTCGTTACAGTTGAATCAGTTTTTCTGAATTATGCGGAGAAAGATTTTACACTGATCGCTCTTTTTGATTCTTTGGACAGCTTTTTGATCGCGACGGCGCTTTTGGTCATCGCCGTCGGCACCTACGAACTTTTCATCGGCGATCTGGATGTTCCGGACTGGATGCTTGTCAAAGATTTGGGCGAGCTAAAAGCAAAATTCGGTTTTGTAATTGTTCCGGTGATGGCCGTTAAATTTTTGCAAAAGCTTCTTGCCTCAGAAAGCGCGCTTGATACGCTTTATTATGGTATCGCGGTCGCGTTGGTTTCCATATCGTTGACAATCTTCAATTACGTGGGCGAAAAAGAACAACTCGAAGAATTAAAGGTGAAATCAGAAAAAGATGGCGAAAAAGAAAGACGCGCTGAGGACATCTAAAAACCTTTCGATAATGATTGACAACACATAGGACTAAAAACAACTTCTGCTAAAGGTCGGGACGGGCGCCGTATCGGCGATCTTAGATTGAATTCAAACGGACTCCGAAAAACGCAGTCACTCGCAACGGAAAAATTCGAAATTATTGCGTTTTCATCAAATTAAAATTCAGAAATAAATGGAATAATTCGCATCCTGTATAATGATTGTAAAATACATCGCGAGTTGTTAAGCTTATTAATCGAACGAAAACAGCTTTAAAGGAAGGAAAAATCATGAATTTTATACGATTGCTTACAGTATTTATAATAGTCATTGCATTTTTTACTGCATGCGGTTCATTCCAAACTGAAGAAACTACTGATCAGAGCACAAATACAAATAGCAGAGAGGAAACTCTTGCCGACTTCGATGGGGATTATTGGGCAAAAGACAACTTCGATTTGCAGCGAGTAGGTGAGATATTGGATGAATCTAAAGATGCGAAAGATTTCGAGTATCGTCTTAATTCAGAAGACGGCCTCAATAATCTTGATCTAAATGGGGATGGTTATGTCGATTACATAAGCGTTTCGGAATTCGATGACCGGGCTGACAATCAACGGGGATTTTCTCTCTTCAGCCGGTTTGACGGTAACGCGATTCAGGAATTAGCATCAATATTTTTTGACCGTGACCGACCGGATAGACCTGGGGCAAGAGTTTATATAAACGGGAATGACCAAATATACGGCGAAAATTATTTTTACGAGCGTAATTGGTTGGACAAGAGTTTGAATATAGCTGATTGGGCGTTTGGCGACCGTGACGAGTATTATCGTTCCCCGTATTATTACGATAATTATCCGGACTATTATTCAGCTTATCGGGTTACCGACACACCTGTGTACCGAACGAGAATAGACCAATTATATCCTGATCCGGTTTTTGTGAAAATGGTCAATCCGGCGATGGTAAAATTCAAGATTAAATCTCCGTACAAAGACAAATCATTTGACAAGATTTACGCGAAGCTGGTGAATCCTACGAGAGGCCAAAGCGAATTCGGACGGAATAACCCAAATCGGCCCGAATTTGTACCGATTCGAAATGGTAATGGGAGAAACAATTCCGGCAAACCTGAAAAAGAGATCAAGACTAAAGATGACGGAAAAGATAAAAATGATAAGTCTGCTTCGGGTGATAAACCGGACAAATCTGATCGGAAAAACACGGATAACGAGCGTGGGAAGAATTCCCCTAAAGACGACAAAGAAAACGAGAAAAAAGAAAAACGCGATGGCGGTAAACCCGGGAAGAATTAAGTTAAGCATTTATTAGGTTTATTATATTCGATTGCCGCGGCGAAGTTTGTTTAAGCAATCGGATATTTTTTTGTTTAGGGCGAATCTCCTATATATGGATTTTGAGGAAAAATATGGCTGAAGAAACACAACCGATCAGGATTGAAACTGGTGAAGAAGTGGCCTTTGAATTGATGAAATTCATCGCCGAAAAGGAAAACAAACAATTGTCGCAGGAAGAAGTGCGCGGTTATTATTTAGACTTGTTCGTCGAATGCGCCCACGCAGTTTATGAAGGTGAAAGAAAAGAATAAGAGATCAGCCCGCGAAATAGGCGAAATGCACGAAAAAAAGAAAAATTGAAACAATTGGAAAAAACCTATTTCGTTATTTTCCTTCGCTTTGAATTAGCGTCTTTTCACGTATTTCGCTGGCACGAAATTGATGGCTGAAAATATTATCAACACCGAACAAGCTCCGGAACCCGTCGGCTTGTATCCGCACGCCAGGAAGGTCGGAAATCTTTTGTTTTTGTCGGGCGTCGGCCCGAGGGAACGCGGAGCAAAAACAATTCCCGGGGTTGAGCAGGATGAAAATGGAAACGTCATATCTTATGATATCGAGACCCAGTGTCATTCCGTTTTTAAGAATGTGCGATTGATAGTCGATTCTGCAGGATCGAGTTGGGACAAAATTGTGGATGTGACGGTTTTCTTGACGAATATGAAAGATGATTTCAAAACATATAATAAGATCTACGCCGAATATTTTAAGGACAATCAGCCGTGCCGTACGACCGTCGAGATAAGCAGTTTGCCGACTCCGATTGCAATCGAATTGAAAGTTATTGCAACAATTGATTAAACTTGTACCTACGCGAAATCCAAGTTCGTAATAACCTCGTCATTAATAATTCGGAAGATCAAAAGTATCAACGGTTTCTCAAAAAAGAAACTTTGCGATCTTTGCTTTCTGAAAATAAATTTGAGAGGAAATTCAAATGATTAATAAGGCAAATAGTTTTCTGTATGTCTATTGAGGTGTTTTGACAATAGTTTTTGCTGTTTCGGTTTTATCCGGTTTTTCACCATAAAAGCCCAAAAACTTTTGACGAAATAAACATTCATCGAATTAATATCTTAGAACCTGAGGGCACTTTGCGTTTTGTTTTATCAAACAAAGATCGTTTCCCCGGCACATACATCAAAGGAAAAGAAGAGCCTCGTTCGGACAGACCCACGGGAGGGATGATCTTCCTAAATGATGAAGGCAGCGAAAGGCGGATTAATCTGGGGAGGAAGCAGCGATAAAAACGGGAAAATAAAAAGCCACGGCCATCTGAGTTTTGATCAATATATGGCAACTCAGGTTTTTGCCGTATCTGCATTTGAAGAAGATGGTGAAAGAGCCTCAAGAATGACCTTTACAGATTGGCGTTCGCGTCCGGGCGAAACCGGAAAAAACAGACTTCGGCTTGGTAAATTTGAAGATAAAACCGTTGGAATCGAAATTTAGGATTCGGAGGGACGCAATCGTATCCTCATAAAATCCGACATTAATGGAAAGCCCGTACTTCAATTTTTAGATTATAACGGTAAAATTACCTACAGCCTGCCAGATGCGACAAACTAGATACCTATGAAATATGCGGCACTGCTTCGCGGAATAAACGTTGGCGGTAAGAACAAGATCAAGATGGAAACTCTTCGCGAAGTTTGCTCTTCGCTTGGGTTCGAAAACGTTAGAACTTACATAAATAGTGGGAATATTGTTTTTGAAACGCGAAAATCAAACAATATAAAACTTGCCGCTAGAATCTCAAAGGCAATCGAAAAGGAATTTTCTCTGTCGATAAAGGTATTCGCTCGTTCGATTTTGGAAATTGAAAAGATAATCCAAAACAATCCGTTTGAAGGACAATTTGAAAATGACAAAGATCTGCACGTTTTCTTTTTGGACGAAGCGATGTCGAAGGAAAAGACGGCGCTCTTGCTTTCCAAGAACAACGAAAATGAAATTTTTTCCATTCACGGCCTTCAGATTTTCTACCTGCTGCGAATCAGTTTTTTGGACAGCCTGATCGGTAAAAGTTACATCGATAAGAAGCTGAAAATACCAACGACAGCAAGAAACTGGCGAACCGTAAAAAAAATCGCAGAGCTTTAACTAATGCGAATTATTAATGCAAAAAAAGAAATAAAGCTAAACCAACAGATGGCGGAGATCCTGCTCGATGGATTCAGCGATACGGGAACAAAAGGCTGGTCAAATATTGAAGATTGTATTGATCAAGTAAAGGATTCTTTAGACGGAAAAAAGATCAGCCGAATCGCTGTCGACGAATCGGAAATGGTTTTGGCGTGGACGATTGGCGAAGAGATATACAAAGGATACACGTGGGAACTCGCACTCCTTGTTGTTCGACGGGATCTAAAACTAAAAGGTATCGGACGCAAAATGCTTGCGGACTTCGAGGATGAAGTAGGGCGAAGAAAAGGAACCGTGGTCTTTCTTGGAACCGACGATGAAAATGGCCGTACAAGTCTCGGCGAGATAGAACTTTATCCAAATCCCCTGGAGCATCTGGCAAAAATCAAAAATACGGGAGGGCATCCGTTTGAATTTTATCAGAAATGCGGATACTCGATCGTTGGATTGATACCAGATGCAAACGGCTTCGGAAAGCCTGATATTTGGATGGCAAAGCGAATTTCAGAGGCAATAACAATTCCTAGCGAATCGGGCTAACTACCTGAACATTGCCGTTAGAAGAAACCTCGTTTCGATTGGTGGATAGTGCCACGGATATCGCTGCTGCAATTATTCCAAGAATCAACCAAATCCCCTCACCCATGCCGACAGTTACAACTTTGGGGCCACCAAGGGCACGTCGCGGTTGGCAAGTTTTATCGCACGAATCTTGAACTGCTACCGTTCGGGTCTCATCTTGTATAGAAATGCGCTTTTCGCTTTTGTCATTTTTGTTTATCGCGATCAAATCACCAAATGTAGACTCGACAAATGTAGCGGCACATTGCCTGTTTTCGGGACATCCCAATTCAATAAGAAAATTATTTTGAATGCTCTATCAACCCAAACCTCTGCATTTGTTGTTGCAACACGGATATGTTTGTGGCGGAAATGTGATCAAATGATCCTGCAACTATCCCAAACCTTCTCTATTTGTGCGTTTTAGGTCGTGACTCAATCTGGAAACTGTGATCGATGGCAGGTAGTTGCGGGAGTGCGATCATGGAATCGCGGGTCACGATTACAAGCATGGTGTTTAACCGTGTTTATAGTCAATAAAATTCTCCGTGGTGTTCGATTAAATTTCGCATGGTCCCGGTCGAAAAATCAAACTCCATTTCGCCGTGTGTTCTGTGATCGCAGTATGTTTTTTCTTTCGTGCTTATGCGATAAGATTACAGGACTATGCAAATCAGAAGACCTTTCAATTTCAAAACATGGATCGACGAGCACCGACACCTTTTGAAACCGCCCGTCGGGAATAAATGCGTCTTCGAAGATGCAGAGTTTATCGTAATGGTCGTCGGCGGACCAAACTCGCGGAAAGATTACCATTGGGACGAAGGCGAGGAATTTTTCTATCAACTCGAAGGCGATATTCTTATTAAGCTGCAGGAAGACGGGCACGCGGTTGATGTTCCCATCCGAGAAGGCGAGATTTTCCTTCTTCCGCCGAGAGTTCCGCACAATCCGATTCGCGGGGCGGACACGGTCGGACTTGTCATCGAACGAAGACGCCGCGACGGCGAAAAAGACGGTCTCATGTGGTTCTGCGAAAACTGTAACGAAAAGCTCTACGAAGAATACTTCGAACTGACCAACATTATGACCCAATTCCAGGGCGTCTTCGAGCGTTTTTACAGCGACGAAGCGAAACGCACTTGCGACAATTGCGGAACTGTTATGAAGCCGCCGCCGGTTGTGAGTTAGAAAAAAGATGAAAACTTTATAAATGAAGATTGCTTTTGGTATTTTCTTTGTCGCTCTAGCACGGGATGTGTTTTTGCCCAAAAAGCGTCAAAGTCTGCAAAATTAAACCTTGAAGGAAAACATTTTTGGGCAATATCGGTTGCCAACACGCGGGAAACATAAGTTTTGTATGAGAAAGTTTTTGATTGAAACATCTCAAAGAACTTAAAGATAAAGACGGTGCATAACATATCCGTAGCATCGGCAACGAGAATTTGACGCTGGAGGTTTTACAATTAAAGGATGCTAAATCTTTGGAAGATGCCGGGATCAAGGCTGACTAAGAATTTAAGATTCACAGAATTTACAAATTCGGGCTAAATGTCAATAACTCAAAAACGGTGGAAAATTATTTCAAAGATAAAAAAGTTAAAATAAAGGTCGAGCCGTTTAAAAATAAAGAGGCGGGCGTTGAATCCTTTGTCATCAGCGACCTTAACGGAACCTTTATACAGGTTATCGAAGAGTTCTGAATCTTTTCGGAAAAACTGCTAGTTTATAAACCGTTAAAAAAGCTGATGAAGTAATCAAAAGATTCTTGCAAAACAAAACTGCTTTGAGCAAATTAAAAGCAGAATTGAAAACAGTTTGATAAAAGAAGGGGTTGAAAGTCACGCCTATTATGATGTAAGCACGACTTTGATGTATTTAGTAAGTGGAAGAAATAGAAAATGGCAACTCTTTTAGACGAACTATCGCAATTGATTTCCGCGTTAGAGAAAAACGAAATCGAATACGCTGTTTGCGCCGGTTTGGCTCTGGCTATTCACGGATTCGCACGGGCGACTTTGGATATTGATCTTTTGATTCAGCCCGAATCACTTGAGAAGACTTATGAAGTTGCAAAAGAGTATGAATTCGATATGCGTGGAATGGATATTTCCTCCAAAGAAAGAGCCGTTGAGATTCGTCGTGTTTCCAAGATTGATTCAAACGGCGAAATGTTACCGCTTGATTTGTTACTCGTGACTAAACACGTTGAAGACGTTTGGGAAGACAAAGAAGAAATTGATTTTTTGGGAAGCAAACTTTCCGTTGTGTCGCGTGAAGGTTTGATAAAAATGAAGACGCTTGCAGGAAAACCCCAGGATTTAGCAGACATCGCGAGGTTGGAAAATGAAGAAAGTTGATATGTCCGAAGAGGCAATTTTACGGCGCATGAAAACGGTTGACCAACTGCGTGAACTTTGTTTGTCCTTAATGGACGCCAAGAAAAAGTCGGATGAGAAAAAGAAACTAAAAAAAGAAAATAGCGAGAATAAAACTGGATGAAAAACATAACGATTCCGTTTGTGGTAACAGGGTGGGAAGCCAAAACTTATGATGATTCGACGCCGAGTCCAACGCTTTCTGAAGTTACGGTTAAGAAGACCTTTGAAGGCGATATGAAAGGTGAAAGTGTAGGAAAACTCTTGATGTGTTCTTCACTCGAGGATTCGGCGGGTTACACGATCATGGATCGATTTTCGGTTGAGCTCGAAGGACGTAAAGGCACTTTTGTCGCGATTCACGGCGGAATGACGGACGAGATGAAGGCAGAAGGAAAGATCGTGCCGGGTTCGGGAACCGACGAGCTGGAAGGCATTCACGGCACACTGGAATTTCATTCCGATGAAAACAGCAAGATAATAATTCTTGATTATTCATTTAAGGACAAACATTGAATAAATTTAAGAGAACGAAGAAGCGGCTTTTTCTGAAGCGGTCTAAAAAAATATGGCACATCGCGAACGCCACAAATCTCAACATATCGGCTGGCTTCGGGCGGCAGTTTTGGGTGCAAATGACGGAATTGTTTCAACCGCCAGTTTGATCGTCGGAGTTGCAGCGGCAAATGCCGATCATCAGGCTGTTTTGATCGCCGGAATGGCGGGTCTGGTGGCAGGTGCGATGTCTATGGCGGCGGGAGAATATGTTTCGGTAAGTTCGCAATCGGATACTGAAAACGCTGATCTTGCCCGCGAGCAGACAGAACTTCTAGAAAATGTTGATTTTGAAAAAAGAGAACTTGCTGGTATTTACGTCGGACGCGGTCTCGAACCCGAACTGGCAAAGGAAGTTGCCGAACAATTAATGGCAAAAGACTCTTTGGGAGCACATGCAAGAGATGAACTCGGAATTTCCGAAATCGTCGCCGCCAACCCAATTCAGGCGGCGTTTGCATCCGCCGCAAGTTTTGCTGGTCGGAGCGGCAATGCCGATGCTGGTTGCCGTTTTTTTTTCCCGTCTCAATGTTGGTTTGGCTGGTTTCGGCAAGCTCACTACTTTTCCTTGCGTTGCTCGGTGCATTAGCCGTAAAAACCGGTGGTGCGAGCGTTTTAAAAGGCGCGTTTCGCGTCACATTTTGGGGTGCAGTTGCCATGATAATAACCGCAATCGTCGGTTCATTGTTTGGAACACAATTATAAAAAAACAAATTAATTCAAAATGCTAAAAATTGATATCCACACACATATTCTTCCCCGAGACATTCCGAATTGGAAAGACAAATTCGGCTATGGCGGTTTTATTCAGCTCGAACATCACAAAACCGGCTGCGCAAGAATGCTCAAAGACGACGGGCATTTTTTTCGTGAAATCGAAGATAATTGTTGGTCGGCTGAACGCAGAATTGTGGATTGTGATGTGAGCGGTGTCGATGTTCAGGTGCTGTCGACGGTTCCGGTGATGTTTGCATATTGGGCAAAAGCGAAAGATTGTTTGGAAGTTTCAAGAGTTTTAAACGACGGGATCGCCGAGATTGTCCAACTCCATCCTAAAAGATTTATAGGTCTAGGAACCGTTCCGATGCAGGATACGCGTCTTGCAATAAAAGAACTTGAAAGAGCAAAAAAGATAGGACTCGCCGGCGTACAGATCGGCTCGAATGTTAATCAACTAAATTTAGGCGAACCGCAGTTTTTTGACATTTTCAAAGCGTGTGAAGAATTGGAGTTAGCAGTTTTCGTTCATCCATGGGAAATGATGGGACAAGCCGAAATGCAAAAATATTGGCTGCCGTGGCTTGTCGGAATGCCAGCTGAAACGTCCCGTGCGATTTGTAGTTTAATATTTTCCGGGGTGTTAGAAAAACTTAAAAATCTGCGGGTGGCATTCGCCCACGGCGGCGGTTCATTTCCCGCAACCATCGGCAGAATCGAACACGGTTTTCATGTCCGCCCGGATCTGTGTGCAGTTGATAATGCGGTCAATCCGCGTGAATATCTGGATAAAGTGTATTTTGATTCGCTCGTGCATTCACCTGAAATGCTCGATTATCTTGTGAATTTAGTCGGTGCAGAACGAATCGCACTAGGCACCGATTATCCATTCCCGCTCGGCGAATTGGAACCGGGAAAACTCATCGAGTCCATGCGGCACAGTGACGAAACAAAAGCAAAATTGCTTTACGGTACCGCGCTCGATTGGCTCGATTTAAAAAAGGAAAACTTCATTTAGAAAAATGTGGCAAAAAGGGGGACCTGCGCCACCCTTCTTTTTCCAGTTCACTGGATGAAGTTCTATCAACCTGCGGTTTCGCCTGACGTTTCCGCCTCATCGAGCTGGCTCATAAACCCAACGAGTCGAAATAAGGGTCATCGAATCCAATATTTTCTTTGCTCGAATTGCCTCGTTAGAATCTCGCTAACCAGCCATTTTGGCACTGGGAAATACGTGCACTACATCGGAATAAAGTCGCCTGGATTAATAGTTTCGTTTTAACTAAAACAAAAAAAGCGGGTGGATGTTAAAAACAACCACCCGCTTAATTAGTTGGTGAGAATGAGGTTACCGACGACTTTATCTTTTTTTGAGAAACAATTTACCTTCAACGAGCGAGCAATTCCGGCGGACCCAAACCCGCTGCGCACTACTCTATACTCTAAACGAAACGGGTCGCCTTCAATTGCTTTCGGAGTCTGATTTCTTTGAAGAAATTCATCCTCCTAACTTTAACGCGTCACTTTTTAAAAAATAGTACACAAGTTTTGAATAAAATTTTAGAAACCGCTTAAAATGTACTAAAATATGGATCACACGACCTTTAGCGACGACGACTTGTATCAGTAAAATTGAATGAGTGAAACGGACAACATTACCCAAATGCTTCGTAAGTGGAGTGATGGGAACTCTGAGGCTTTGGAAGAGTTGATGCCATTAGTGTATAACGAGCTTCACCGCCAGGCCGCGGGATTTCTTAGGAAAGAACGCAACAATCACACGCTTCAGCCCACAGCATTGATAAACGAAGCTTATCTTCGGTTGATCGATCAAAATGACAAAAAGTTTAACAGCCGCGGTCATTTTTTCGCGATTGCTGCGAAGTTGATGCGGAGAATTCTCGTGGACCACGCACGAAAGCGAAATAGAGAGAAACGTGGTGGTAATGCGGAAACATTATTGTTCGACGAAACACTCGTTATGGTCGATAACGCGCAAAGCGTAGATTTGATTGCGTTAGACGAGGCATTGACCCGCCTTGGGCAAATTGACGAACGGCAAACGAGTATCGTAGAGCTTAAATATTTTAGCGGACTTACGCTAGAAGAAACTGCAGAAACTTTAGGTGTTTCGCGAACGACCGTTGCTCAGGATTGGGCTATTGCGAAGGCTTGGCTTTACCGGGAATTGAAGAACCCGAATCGTACTGTTTGAGGCGAAATGACGCGTTGATAAATAAGACAAATTTTATTCCCCCAGGCCGAATGTTATAGGGTGTGTGATAACGACAATTAAATACGACCCCTCGGAGAACCAACGAAATGCGACAGGATTGGCAACAAGTAAAGCAAATTTTCGCGACGGCTCTAGTACAGACCCCGGAGACACGCGCAGAATACATTTCCAATGAGTGCCACGGTGATTTGGAACTTCAACACGAAGTCGAATCCCTGATCTCATCTCACGATAGTGCAGCTATTTTTCTTGAATCTCCGGCCGTGTATGAAGTCGCTGAAACCTTTTCGGAATCAACTCAAACATTAAATCCGGGTGAATTTGTTAAGCATTACAGAATCACCAAACATATCGCGACGGGCGGCATGGGAGAAGTATATCTTGCCGACGATACGAAACTTGAACGCAACGTAGCAGTTAAGATCCTCAACGAGAATTTTGAATCAGGCCAATCAAATCTCAGCCGTTTCTTCGCGGAAGGGAAAGCAGTCTCGGCGCTTGCTCATCCAAATATTCTGGTTATTCACGAGATCGGTGAATATGAAGGAACTTATTACATAGTCAGCGAATTCGTCGAGGGTGAGACCTTGGGTAAAATGATCAAGAAAAGCGATTATGCGCTCATTCAGGTTATTGATATCGCCATACAGGTCGCCCGCGGCCTTGCTGCGGCCCACAAAGCCGGAATCGTACATCGGGATATCAAACCGGATAATATAATTCTCCGCGGCGATGGAATCATTAAGGTGCTGGATTTTGGGCTTGTTAAGCGAATTGGCAAACAAGACCCCTTGATTGACTATAACGCCCAGACTCAGGAACTCATCAACACCAAAGCGGGAATGGTATTAGGTACTGCGGCCTACATGTCTCCCGAGCAGGCACGTGGAAAACCGGTCGATACGCGAACCGATATATGGAGCCTGGGAGTAGTGCTTTTTCAAATGCTTTCGAAGCAACTGCCATTTCCGGGTGAAACGACCAGCGATATAATTGCGTCTATTCTAAAAAACGAACCGCCAAGCTTGGAAAAACTCGCCCCCTCGATCCCCTGCAAGCTCGTGGCGATAATTGAGAAAACGTTAGAGAAGGATGCTGATCGACGCTACCAAGGTGCAGAGGAGCTTTTAATAGATCTTGGGCGTGTGCGGCGAAGCCTTGAAAACGATACGGAAGCAAAAACAGAACCATTGCAGTTTCGTGTGAACGGTAACCGGAAGGGCACGAAAAAGACGGATGGTAATTACATCAGTGTAACCGTGGATGAAGTTCCAGGCGAGTCGGCCGAGCATCAGTCGTTTTTCTCTACCGCATATACAAGCGCCCGCTCGCACCCAAATATACTTGCCCTAATTCTGGTCGGATTCAGTGTACTCCTGATCGCGAGCTATTATGGTGTTTCGAGATTCCGTCCGAACGACAATGCTAATTCATTTCAGAATATGGAGCTTAAAAAGCTCACTTCCGAAGGCAACGCTGGAGAATGGGCTGCAGTGTCGCCGGATGGAAAATACATTGCTTACGTAGTAAAAACAGAGAATCGCGAAAGTTTAGCGGTGCGACAGGTTGAATCCAGCGGACTGGTCGAAATCGTACCACCGGGAAATGTGAGATTTGCATCGGTGGCATTCGCCCCTGATGGGAACAATATTTTTTACAACGTTTACGAAAAGCCCGAATCCGGAACGATCTACGAAATTCCGGTTTTGGGAGGTGAAAAGCGCAAGGTGGTTGACCGTGTTGATGATTGGATAGCCGTTTCACCGGATGGTAAGAATGTCGCTTTCACCCGTGGGCGGAAATCTCTTCTCACGTCACCTGTCAAAGGGGGCAGTGAAAGAACTGTAACCTCTACAAAAGCAACCGAAGCATTCCTTTATTTATCATGGAGCGCAAATGGGAAATCTATATTTGCCAGCCTCCTCTCAAGTTCAGATCCGAATAATTATTTAGTTGAAATCGATGTGGATACCGGAGCGGAAACGTGGCGGTCGGAAACCGCTTGGAAGCGGATAAACGGTTTAACATCACTGAGCGATGGAACTGGCATAATCATAAGCGGCCGCGATCCGAAATCAACTAGAATGCAGCTATGGTTTGTACCATATCCGACCGGCGCGGCGCGCAGAATTACAAACGATTTGAGCAATTATTTCGGAATAAGCCTAACGGCAAATAATGAAGCACTTGTTTCCGTAAAACACGAACGCACCTCGAATCTCTGGATCGCAAATGAATTCGAAGGAAACAATGCGGAGCAGCTTTCTCTTGGGGAAGGTAAAGATGCAGGATTAATGGGAATTTCCTCATCCCCCGACCATACGATCGTCTATACGGCAAGAGACGTCGGCAACTTTGATATTTGGAGCGCCCGCGCCGACGGCGCTAACAAGCGCCAGTTAACTTCAGAACAGGGAACGAATATTTCCCCGGTGGTATCTCCGGACGGGAAAACCATCGTCTTTATCTCCGATCGTAAAAGTGGGGCGGATTTGTGGCGAATGGATATAGACGGCAGCAACCTCAAACAGTTGACCCACACTAATGATCAGGAGGGATTCCCAAGCATTACGCCGGATGGCAAATATATCGTCTATAATCTTGTGGTTGCCAAAGATAAGGCGACCATTTGGAAAATGGGTTTTGACGGGGGAAAACCCATTCAATTAACAACAATGGACACCGGGCGACCGATCGTATCGCCCGACGGCAAGTTTTTTGCATGTGATTACGGGTTAGGTGAAAATATGAAGGTTGCCATCTTCCCAATTGAAGGCGGAAAGCCGGTGAAACTTTTGGATGCAAAGGCTTTCTTGGACGCTAACACATATCGGTGGGCATCTAATGGCCAGGCGTTGATTTACCATGACACCCGTGATCACGCAGATAATCTTTGGAGCCAGCCAATTGATGGAAGCGCACCAAAACAGCTGACCTTCTTCGAATCCGAAGAGATTTACCGGTTTGATATCTCTCGAGATGGAAATGGTTTTATCGTTGCTCGCGGAAATACTAGTTCTGATGTTGTCTTAATATCTAATTATAGATGATGATATAGCTATTCGATTAGGTTGGTTTCCCGCAAGGCAATTCTTATAAATTTCGCAATGACGGGGAATGCGTACGATAAAGGTTGAATTTTTAGGAGAAAATCATGAATGAAGAACGTGTGGGTAATCCTTGCAGCGCCAAAAGCTGCACATATGCGGTAGAAGGTGGAGATTTGGGCTGTGGCGGAGGCGATGCTTATTGTTTTACGGCACATTTCCTGGAAGCGGAGGAATCAGTGTTTCACGATGCGGATTTGATCAAGGCAACTACGGCGATTAGGTCTGTTCTTGAGCTCATTCCGAAAAAAGATGGACGGAAACTCTCAT
>JBGTGX010000094.1:0-16168 GCA_041746475.1 Pyrinomonadaceae bacterium
GCCCGGATCGGAAAAACTCCCGTCAAATAATTTTTTGCATCGGTCAGTTCTTCATCCGAAGCCTTTTCATTGCGAATTCTGTTCAATTCCGAAAAGAATTCCTTTAGGGATTCATCAGTAACCGCGGTCCTCACCTCGGCGGTCGCCTCAAAAGAACCCGCATGACGCTTAGAATAAATCCGCGAGTAAGCCCCATATGTGTAACCTTTTTCTTCCCGTAAATTCATAAATAGACGCGAGGACGCCCCCGCCCCCAAAATTTGGTTCATGACCAACACAGAGAAATAATCCGGATGATTCCGCTTGAGCGCAAGATTCGCGAGGATGATATTCGCCTGTGTAGAACCAGGTCGATCAACGATCGTGAGCGATCTCCTATTCCTCGATGGTAACGGATCTTTTGGAGCATGAAGAATTTCATCCGCCTTCCAGTCACCAAAGCTAGCTTCGATTTGTTTAAGAAGGTTGGCGCTTTCAAAATCTCCGACGGCGATGATCGTCGCATTATTTGGAACGAATGTTTTCTTGTGAAATTCAGCGACGTTATCGCGTGTTATTCTCAAGATATCTTCTGCGCTTGGCGAATGAACGCTATAAGGATGTTCGCCATAAAGTATTCGGGCCGTTTGCTCATCGGCCAGGAAGTCCGGCTGTGAGCGCTGGAATTTGAGTCCTTCGATCGTGTTTTGCTTATAGAGCTCAAGTTCGCTGTCGGGAAACGTCGGACGAAGGACCATTTCCACCAGCAAATCAAAGATCTCCGAAGTGTACATCGATAAAGCCGAGGCTTTAACAATTGTATTATCAGATCCCGCCGAGGCGGAAAGATATGCACCGAGACGTTCGATTTCCTCTGCACAAGCCTTGCTTGAATAGTTCTCGGTTCCTTCGTTTAACATCTCCGCCATCGCAGAATTGAGCCCGACCCGATCTGCAGGATCATTAATATCGCCCGAGCGAAATGCCAGTCTTATACTAATGATGGGATGACGTTTGTCTTCGATAAAAAGAATTTTGAGCCCGTTTTCAAGTTTGCTCTTGAAAGGGTTTGGAACATTGAAAGGCACAACACCGAGAGATTTCGGGGCGGTTTGACGAAAAGTTTCACTCATAAAAAACTCAACTGCTGCTAAAAATTCTTATCAGATTGCTAATCTCTCACTCTCCACTACTTCTGAGACGGTGGGAGAATGTCGAGTAGGGCTCGATTGTCCGTATCTAAATACTTATCCGCAACCCCTCGAATTTGTTCACACGTGATTTCGAGAAACTCGTTGATTTCTGAATTTATCAACGAGGGTTTGCCATCATAAAGTGCATATTCGGCTATCCCCTGCGCACGCAAAAGGGATGATTGCCTTGATTGCACCTCTCCATTTATCAGCTGGTTGCGGAGTTTGGTCATTTCTTCGTCGCTCGGGCCATTGGTCGCAAGATCCTTGATTTCGGCTACAATTGTTTCCCGAATTTTTACCAGATCTTTCTCCGGTTTCGGAATCGCCCCGATCATAATTCCCGATGGACCGCGTCGTTCGTCAGTAAAACCAAAAAGTTGTGTAACGGATTCTTCCCCTTTTACGAGCTTCTGATAAAGCCTAGAGCTATCTCCGCTGTAAAGTAATTTGCCTGCCAAATACAGAGCGTTAAACTCCTTGGTGCGTCGCGAAGGAATTTTCCAGCCCATCAAAAATGCCGGTAGCGGAGCTAGCTTATCTTCGTAATTTCGGTATTTTTCAGCTACTTCTTCCGGCTCCGAAACATCAATCTCGGAAGGTTTTGGCTGCGACGGAATTGTCGAAAAATACTTATCGATCAAAGACTTCGCCGTTTCAATTTCAAACGCTCCTGAAAGCACAAGCACCGCATTATTAGGAGCATAATAAACGCGAAAAAATTCCTGTATATCTTCTACTGTCGCGTCGTCCAAATGCGCCATGGAACCGATCGTTGAATGCGCATTTGAGAAGTTTTTATAAACCATTGTGCTTAAAATATCGAAGATGTGACCGTACGGTTGATTGTCATAACGGAGACGTTTTTCCTCTTTGACTGCCTCCCGCTGGTTATCTAGATTTTCCTGCGTCACCGCCAGCGACCGCATTCGATCACTTTCAAGCCAAATCCCAAGCGGTAACTTGTCGGACGGGAGAGTTTCGTAATAATTCGTGCGTTCTGAACTCGTTGTGCCGTTCATCGTTCCGCCGGCTTTCATTACGTACTGAAAATGTCCCGCTTTAGGTACATTTTCAGAGCCCTGAAACATCATGTGTTCAAAAAGATGTGCAAAACCCGTGCGCCCTTCGCGTTCATTGCGCGATCCGACGTCGTAATAAACAGCGATCGAAACGACCGGAATCGAATCATCGGGGTTGAGCACCACACGCAACCCATTTTCGAGCCCATATTCGTCCAACTCTAAGTCTTTCAGATTTAATGTTTCTGTCATTGTTTTTGTTCAAGTAGCTAGGGAACACATTCCATGCGATGAGCGGGAACATTCTAAGCGAGTAATCATAAGAACATTTTATGTTCGAAAAATCAAAAGACTTTATTCGGCGTGATTCTGATTTTCGCGTGCGATCGAATAGAGCGCAGATTTAACTTGAAAAGGCGTTAGATCGGGATTGCGTTCGAGCAAAAGCGCGATAACTCCAACAATATGCGGGCAGGCAAAGCTATTTCCCGTGAGTCTTCGATACCCATTGTTCAACCAGGTCGTTCGCACGTTGACCCCGGGTGCGGTCAATTCAATTATTTCCCCAAAACGAAAACCAAATTTGAACGGATCAGTTTCAGTGCTCTTGCTAACCGAAATTAACGAAGAGGAAAAGACCGATGGAAAACTTGGTTGGGGAAGATTATTTGCAGCTGCTACTACAATGCATCCCGCCTGATACGCGCGATCCAGCAGGTCATGAAGAGGTATTGCAAACTGCGGTTTTGTAGTTCCCAAACTCAGATTGACGACCTTAAATTTCTGCGCAATCGCAAATTCAAGGCCGGCTAAAAACGCGTGGCCATCTCCCAAACCGCTTGCCCCCAAAACTTTAATGCTGTTCAACTCGGCATTCGGTGCTATCGAACGTATAATTCCAGCGCAGGCAGTTCCGTGACCTGCAGAATCCCCACTCTCGGATTTTTCAAATACCGTTTTATTACCGTCTGATCTGGCTTCAAAGCAAGCCGTAATATTTCCACCTAGGGCTTCGTGGTTCTTATCAATTCCGCTGTCGATTATCGCGACTGAGACACCCCGCCCCGTTAAAGATTTCCACGCATCATCGACGCGAATTCCGATGATCGGATCGAGAGAGTCATTTGAACTGGGCGAGGAAATTGTTGTCATTCTTTCACTTTAAAAACTTAAGATCGAAGCGCGTAAACGATGCTACAGACTGGAGTATTTTGAATCGAGATCACTTCCGGCAAATCGTAAAAATGATTCGAGAACTTCCTTGCACAAGTTGCGTTCGCGCTCACCAACCAAGGCGATCTCGCGCACAAGCAATGCCAAATCCATCATTTCACGATGTTCGGGAGTCTCTCTCAAATTGTGAAGCCAGGCCCTAAGCTCATCTAAATTCCCGTTAAAATCCCCGGAGATGATCTTTTCACCAAGATTTCGAAAGCTTCTTGCTGTCTCATACGTTTTCACCAACGGGGAGATTGCTTCGGCATAAAACGCGGCGCTATCCATTTCGTCGGGTGAAAAAGGCTCATAGGGTGGATCGCCGATCCTGTTTACAAACTCAAGAACTCCCAAAATATCTTCTTCATACTGAAGTGGAGTCGCTAGAACCGTCTGGGTTGAAAATCCTGTCTTTTTATCAACTTCCGCATAAAAACTTTGCTCCTGACCGGCTTCACTTATCGTCATAGGCTGCCCCGAGGACATAACGAATCCCGCAATTCCTTTTCCTGCCGGAATTTCAACCTCGATGAGCTTGTCAGCGACTTCACCGATCGCCGTGAGGAATTTGAGATCTCCGTCATTCCCATCTCTTATCAAAACGGAAGCTTCATCAGAGTTTAGTGCCGCTGCCGAAGTCCGGAGAAGATTCTTTATCGAGTTTGTAATCGGAACGGTCAAAAGATTGGCAATGTCGAGCGTTTCGACAAGTACTTTCATCTTCATTTCTAGACTCGCTCCTTTCGGGTCTGCCATAACACTAGATTTTACGCGAGTAAGCCGTCTAGTCAAAGGTGGTTTGAAACATTTGGTCGCTTTTAACGGTATTCGCGAGAATCGGAAAATTCACTGGAAAAGAGTACTGATTAAGCCTCTTCTTAGACAAATAATTAAGGGGGAAAATAGCTATTGCGGCTTATTGCTTGCGATTAGGCGGGGTGTTTTTGTATCATTCACAACATTCCAACAATTCGTGTTTCGGTTTGACGATCAGGCAGAGCTGTCTCGTTGCGCAACTTTACTATGAAGAAATATCTCGTTCATACATTGATTTTCTCGCTGTTTTTGACAGCGAGCTTACCAGCGCAAAATATTGACAAACCATTTTCGAGGCGCACTCAAACCGAACCTTTTCGGATTGGTAAAGGAACTTCATTTTCGGCATCCATACCTCGCACTGGAAATAATGCAGGTCAACGTCCGGAAAGGGTTGACGGAAGCGTAGTATCGCAGGATGTTGCGGAAGCACTTGAATTGATCCAAAACTATTACGTTGATGGCGAAAGTGCGGACAATGTTCAATTGTCCAAGTCTTCTATATCCTCAATGTTGCGAACTCTGGATCCGCACTCTAATTATTTCGATTCTTCGGAATACAGCGATCTGTTGAGCGATCAGCGCTCGGAATATTTTGGAATCGGTGCGACAATCGCAAATTTCCAAACAGACGGTCATTTAGAAACATATATAACCTCTACCTTTCCCGATTCACCGGCATTTAGAGCAAATCTTGGATTCGGAGACAAAATAATTGAAGTCGATGGCGAAAATGTTTCGCGCAGAAATTCCCTATATGTCCGCAACAAGGTGCGCGGTCGAAAGGGATCGATCGTTAGATTCAAGGTCGAGCGAAATTCCACGGGGAGACTTGAAACGCTTGTAATAAGAAGAAACCGCGTTGCACAGCCCTCGATTCCGGATGCGTATATGCTTCGTCCTGGAATTGCCTATATTGATCTGTCGCAAGGATTTAACTACACAACAATTGAGGAGATGAATGTTGCTCTCGATGATCTCAAACGTCAGGGAATGAAATCTCTTATTCTCGATCTACGCGATAATCCTGGTGGAATCCTGGAACAAGCCATCCGTGTCGCTGAGAAATTTTTACCTAGAGGTAGAACTATCGCAACGCAGCGTGGACGTCTTATTATCGATAACAGAACCTGGAAATCGAGGAATAGTGACCCCGAAGATTATCCGTTAGTGGTTTTGGTTAACGATGAAAGCGCTTCAGCTTCGGAAATCGTCGCCGGAGCACTTCAGGACTATGACCGGGCGCTTATCGTCGGAGAAAAAACATTTGGCAAAGGACTCGTTCAAAGTGTCATCAATCTTCCTTACGGCGCGGGTCTGACGCTTACGACCGCGAAATACTACACGCCTTCAGGTCGCTTGATCCAACGAGATTACTCCGATGGAAATCTTTACGACTACTATCAGCATAACGAAAAATCTTCGGGGGTCGGATCAAAAGTCGCACAGCGAACTCTAGGTGGACGACCAGTTTATAGCGGCGACGGAATAGCACCTGACGTTGAAATTGAAGCGGCGAATTCAACACCTTTTCAGACCAGCCTGATTGATATTCTTTTTAGATATTCACGCGAACTCGCTGGAGGCAGAATCAAGGGGTTTGAAAGCTATCGGGTTGATCAACAAAATGACATTTCGAAAAGGATCGGTCCTGCGGATTTTCCAATATCCCGGGAAGTCCTTTCGTCATTTTCCGAATTTTCTCATTTGAAAGGCACCGAGCTCTCTACGCGAACAATTGATCAAGAGTCAGATTTTATTACTCTGAAGCTTCGCTACAATCTGGTTTCGGCCGCATATGGAAATGTCACTGCGAAACAGGTGCTGATTGATGGTGATTCTCAGGTAATTCAAGCCATTCAGGCTATTCCTCGGGCTCGCAAACTCGCAAACATGACGGACTCAAAAACCAACATCTCTAGATTCAAATAAAAAAATACCCACCGGTTAACTTTACCGGCGGGTCTCAATTAAAAGAAACAGGAGGAATCAGAAAGTTTTTAAGCTCTTTCAACTTTTTTCTTTCCGATTATCATTGGCTCATTGCCTATTAAAGTAGATGCCCCTGTTTTCCAATTAGTTGCACTTTTCGAGAATTATCGATCATATTTTACGATCACACCCGTTTTGCCGACCGACCAACCATACTTCTTGGTCATGTATAACCCATACAGCGTCATGTCGGTTTTGCTATCCTGCCGAACCCAAGTTAATCCGCGGTCGGTCGAGCGTAAAATTACACCGCCCGATCCAACAATCCAACCATTCTTATCGTCAGCAAAATCAACTCTAAACAGAGTTTTTGTAAAATTGGAATCTACCTTTGCCCAGTTTCTGCCGCCATCAACTGTACGTAAAATTATTCCTTTTGTCCCAACCGCGTAACCGTCCGTTTCATTACGAAAATCGACATTATAAAGTGTTTCTTTTGTACCCGATTTTTGAATAGTCCACGAATTGCCGTTATCGGTAGTCGCCAAAATCGTTCCCATGTCCCCGACGATCCAACCGTGTGATTTTCCGTCGAAATCAAGATGAAAAAGCTCGACCTTTGTTGGAACAATAATGCGCGACCAGGTTTCGCCGCCGTCGATTGTTTTGAGCAAAAGGCTGCCAATAATGATATCTTCGTTATCCTTATCGATTACCGTTCCAACGATGAAACCTTGCTTTTTACTATTGAACCGTATACTCAAAAACTCTGGGATTCCATCCTTAAACTCATTCGGATTGACGATCAACGTTTCTCGCCAAGACCTACCGGCATCGCTGGTCACAAACATTTTTCTTCCCGCAACCAGATAACCATCGTCGTCATTTCGAAAATATATTTCGTTGATATTGGCTACCGTGTTGAGAATCCTGCGCTGCCATGTTTTCCCCCCATCGTTGGTATAAGCGAGAAATCCTTCGTCCCCGGCAATCCATCCATCGTCAGACGATGTAAAAAATACTGAGATCAGATCACCGCTTCCATTTGCTCGATTAATACTCCATCCGCTTTGCGCTAGGAGAAGCGGCGTCGAAAGCAGCAGCATTAAAATCGAGATTAAAAACAATTTCCCGTGAGACATTTTTTTACTTTCTCCAGAAAACAACCGGGTTAACACAAAAATCAGGCAACTTCCCAACTAAATACTTGCGATATTTAATAAAAAAGTTACCTTATAATCATTGATCGAGAAACTCAAATCTTAGGGTTTGCCGCTGACTCGGTAAACCTTACCCTTCCAAACAACCACAACATTTTCACTAATCGAGAAAAACTTTGCTAAATCCTTCTCTTTGGTGATCAGATCAAAATATTCGTTGCTCGCAAACTTGAGTTTGACCTCAGTCAGTTTGGCAGTTTTATCAAACGTCGAATCGATCCAGCCCCCGTCTTCAAGATAGAAGGTCTTAGCACCCACGTTCTTGATAGTCTGCCGTCCTTCCGCATCGACTGACGATTTGAGTATTTCGTCATTTGCCGTGACGTCGACCGTCGCCTGCATTTCGCGCGCTTTCTTACTATCTTTTACAGCAGACGCACCCGTTGAGCTCATTGGTGTAGCTATTGGACTTGGTCGCGCTCCGGATCCACGTCCCGACCCTTGTCCGGTTCCTCTTCCATTCACCCGAAGGCGAGTAACATCCCCTTCCGTTCGGTTCACAAGTCGTTCGCTTCCATCCGTAGCAAGGTAGGATGTATAAGGTGTTACGATTCCATAACGCGTACCAAGTTCGACTATCTCGTCCTTTAATTCTTTGTTTTCACCATTGGTGCGTATCTGCTCAACAAGCCACCCGACCCGTCGTGTTGCCCAAAGTCGTGGCAAAAATTCGTTATCCGTAGTTATTAACGGGAAATCAAGATCGCTGTACCGAAAGGTTCGGGTTTCAGCGCCCGTTTTGCCAGTCAGTTTTAAGACCGCATTCTTTACGTCGCCGGAATTTTTGTAGCGACCGATCAGAGTTAATTGGGTTCCCTTAAAAATATCCGTTAACTTTCGCGGGTATAATAAATCCGTTTGAAGTCCTCCAAAATCGAGCGCCAGATTAGTCAAAACCGGCGAGTTAACCTTGGTAAAGAAGTTTGAAACTTTTACTTCTAGATCTTCTTTTGGTTCAACGTAATCCGCGACACCTGAATTTTCGGATGCCAACTTATCAAGAAGCCGGGTGTTTACATCGTAGCCCACGCCAAACGGGAAAAGCCGTAGTCCATTTACCTCTATCTCATTAGCATTTTTGATGATCTTGTCAATATCCGATTCCCCAACAGTCGGCAATCCGTCCGTAAGAAAAACAAGCATTTTTGATCGATCCGAAGAATCAAACTGTTTCAAAGAAGCCCTCAGCGCATCGTTAATATTGGTACCGCCATTTGGAGTAAGTTTTTTTACAAACTCCTCCGCGCTTTTTTTTTCGCTCGCATTGGCTTGAACCAAACCGCTCGACATCAGGTGTTCTTCGCCCGCGAAATTTATGACGTTAAATCTATCACCGGTTCTTAGGCCGTTAATCCCGAAAAGCAATGCGTTTCGAGCTTTGTCCATTTTCCCGGCGTCCGCCATCGAACCAGATGTATCGATCACAAAAACGATGTCTTTATTAAGAAGCTCGGATTCGGTGATCTTGTCTTTTGGAGAAACCATCACGAGAAAATATCCGTCTTTTCCGGGTTCTCGATAGGTCATCATCGACATCCCGAAATCGTTATTTGAGAGTCCGTAAAAGAGGTGAAAATCACTCGGATCGCCTGTTGTTTCGAACGAAACAGTCGCACCTTTTTCACCTTTTTGGTTCACCTCAACCTTGTGGCTCGGTGAATAGATATTTCGAAGCGCTTCATTACCGATTATTTCGATCTTTCCTGAGACTGTCCCAAATTTTTGCTGCGTAGTTTCGGGACGATAACTTACGTCTCGCCGTATGGACTGAATTTCCCGGGCCCAAAGATTTTTTCCGGTTCCAAGCGGGTATCGGTAAGCCACTGTTCCCGATTCAGCTTTTAACACTTGGGAATAAGTAAGCTCGAGTTTTTTGTCTGAGTTTGGCGGAATTGGAAATATCGAGGCTTGAAAAAGGTCTTTTCCGGCATATTCCAACAATCCGGGGTCTTTCATAGACCTTACGATCTTGTCATATATCGCTCGCGCTTCCTCTCTCGAACGCACCTCCCCAACCAGTTTTTTACCATTTTCCCAAATTGCAAACTGTCCGATCGAAGCATCTTCGGGGATCGGAAAAAAATACGTACCTTCGAGCGTCGCATTTGTGTCATTGCGAAAAACCTGCTCGATCCTCGTTGTCGCAACTTGCCCTTGAATCTTCGTATCGATCTGAACCGATTTCACAGGTAATGCATTGGGTAAAGGGATCGGTCTTGGAAGCGGTCGGCAGCGGGGAATCGGGCAAGGTCTCGGAATGATTATTCCCTGTGAAAAGGCAATCTCGGTATAAAGGAAAAACAGCAATAATGCCGTAAATAGTGTTGTTACGTTCTTTAAAATCATCAAAAAATCTCCTAATTTAAGGCTTTGTACTCGAGTTGTTTACCTATTCGCTTGGTTTGACGATTTAAAGAACGGCTTGAGTTGTATTTCTTGCAGACTATTTTCGGGCAGGAAAGGATATTGAGATAAAATATTAAATTTGCGGTTAGTTATTCTTGATTTCCTTCGTTTGAGGTTCGTATTCGGTCCTCAGCTGTGTGGATTGTTTTATCGGGCAAAAAATCACCGGTAAAAAACTCGGTAACGTTCTTCACCGTGCCAACGATTGGAATTGCGTCAAGCCCTGAGTTTGCAACGCCCTTTACCAATCCCTTCTTCTTAATATCGTGTCCCACCAAACCAATTGCGATCACCGTTCCAACGAAAGGGAGCGATTTCGCAACACGCTTTGCGAGTTGCCAACCGCCGATGTGTAGAGCTTTGCGCTTAAAGGATTTTCTTTCTTCCGTCATATATTTATTTGCATTAAATCATAGTTTATACTTGCGATACACAGATGACAGTAATGTACCATTGGTTTGCACATTTTCGTAAATTCGATCTATCGTTATGACGTTACAAGTAGATAAGCTTGCTCTAAAAACGGGAGAAAACTGGGCTCTCAAGGACGTTTCCTTTACAGTTGAAAAAGGAGAGATCTTCGGACTCCTTGGATCGGACGAAGAAAACACTTCAGAAATTCTGAGGATAATTTCAGGTCTCGATAAACCAACGTCGGGTGAGATTCGATATAATGAAAACCTAGTTCAAAATGGCAGAAAGGAAGGTTTTTTCTATCTTGGCGATGAAACTACATCGCGTTGGCGAAGCCTCTTTTCGGACACTTTTTCTCAGGGCACGGCGTCTACTCAGGCACAATTGATCAATGATTCTTTGGTCGGTCTGAAAAATGTTTTTCTCATAGAAAATCCTGTTCAGAATTTGGATCCGCTGAAAACACGCGAAATCGCTTCCAAACTGAAGGCAATAACCAAAGAGCAAAATCTATGTCTAGTGGTGGCGACAAACGATCCATTGGAAATTTTTCAGCTTTGTGATCGGGTCGGCGTTCTTTCGAAAGGAGAAATAATCCAAATAGGCACACCCGAAGAGGTTTATATTATCCCATCGACAAAAGCGGCGGCGATACTTTTCGGAACTATCAATTTAATACCAGCAAAGCGCGTGACATCGAATAAAGAAAAAAATCCCGAGTTTTTCACGATCGAAGGCGATCATAAGCTCTTGGCCGGAAAGTCCGCAAAAAATAAGCTTGGCGTAATAAATCAAGCCGTAACTCTCTCGATACGCCCCGAACACATTTCGCTTTCGTTTGGTGCTTCGTTTCCCGAGGACAATCTTCTCAAGGCGCGGGTCGCAGAAATTGAATTTCTCGGCGCAACGACAGCGATTACGCTCGATGCAAATGGGCTCATTCTAACGGCATTGGTTTTGCGCGTCGTCGGATTAAATGTAGGTGAGGAATGCATGGTGGGATTGCCGCCCGATCGGATAAGAATCCTAACCAAATGAAAAAAGCTCCGGGACTTCAAGCCCGGAGCCGTCAAAAACAAAATATTACGTTCAGATACCCGGCGAAAGGATCAAATAAACTCGTCGGTTCTTAGCCCGGTTTGCCCGCGTCGAATTTGGAACCACCGGAATGGATGCACCAAACCCCTTTACTTCCAATCGCTCTGGAGAAACACCAAGGGAAATCAATTTATCGGCAACCGCTTGGGCACGTTCATTTGTCAGAGTTTGCAGTTCGTCGGGCGTGCCTTGATTATCTATATGCGATTCAATGATCACATTGTAATCGACCGCATTTGCCAAAACCTCACCCATCGTTGTTAAATTTGGTCCGTTGGCTTGAGCAAAACTGCTGACACGTTCACCTGACCAGTAGTTTTCATCGAGGGTGACTACTATTCCTTTGTCAGTTTTATCAACTGTGCCGAATCTTTTCAGCGACTGGATCAAGACAGGCACGGTTGACTCTATTCTCTGAATTTTAGCTTCTCTCGCCTGTCGAGCCTCTATTTCATTTTGCCTCGTCTCAATCTGGACGAGCTTGATCTTTGCGGCCTCGAGCTCGCTTCGCAAATTTCGATTATCGGTTTGGAGATCGCGAATTTGGGTAAGATAATTTTGGACGTCACGCTCGGAAAGCTCTCTCGAACGCGTCTCTCCGGAAAGAGCGGTTTTCAGGTTTTCAATTTCACGAAGCGCGTCACTGTATTTGTCTTCAGCGCCGCGCAATTCAGCATCCTGCCGGAGCTTTTCGGTGCGTTTATCGCGCGCCTCGCGGCGGACATTTGCCGTCGTTTCCGCCTGTACCGCCGTGCTTATTGCCTTCCTCGCCGCGATATCTACATACTCTTCTTCACGCCCGGCCTTCCAGCCGTTCTCCGCATTATTTAGAAGCGTCTCGGCTTCCTGTAATTCATTGGGCGCCTCACGCTCGGCTCCGGAATACTTGGCCAAAGCGATTGCTTGCTTTGCCTGTAAAATCGAAATCGGAGTGCGTCGATAATTAACCTCCGCAATTTCCGGAGTCCTCACATCTCTGAAATAATCGCTAGAATTACCAAAATACTGAATCACCGTTGTTGTCGCTATAGTTTTTCCGCTTTTCGAATAAGGCTTTAAGTTCTCAAGCATTAACTCCTGACTCGGACGGCTTACCAGAAAATGCGGTTCAGCTGTGACAATAAGCGCAAACGTCTGAAGCGGAGTTGTCACTTCAATCGACGAATCAAATTCAAAAAATCCGCGCCGCTTGATCTCGCCTAAATTATCTATCTGACCATTTGGCGAAATCGCCCAAAGTACATAAGTTGCATAGCCGGCTCCGAGTTCAAATGGACGCGGCATCTTTGAAACGGAAAGTTTGATCTCAGTTCCCTTTTTGCTCGTTCGCTTGATTTTCGCTTCTCCCTTCATACGCGGAAAACGCGTAGTACCCCCAAAAATAACGTTTACTTCGTCATCCAGAGGATAAGTGATCGCTTTAGTTTTTCTGGGAACATCGACCTGCGCAAACAAGCTCGTAGCAAACAGGCATAAAATTGACAAAATTATAGTAAATCTAACGGCATTCTTATTTAACATGATTATTTCTCCGAAAAAGGTTGGTCGAAAAAAAGATGCTTCTGGGAAGCGATAGGTTGCAATTCTAATGTATTAGGAAATTTTTTTCTACTTTTTCATGGAATATATTGGCCATTCGCAACACGCCGTGGCAAATCAGGAAAAAACTAAATTTGAATATCCCGAGTGGTACATTTCAGGTTACTCCAAATCGATAAACGGAAACTATCTACAAGAAAACTACAGTTCGCGTTCCCTTTTTCGTTTGACGTAACAACATGCAAAAACTACACTTTTCCCTTCGACAATGAGTGATTTCCAACGTCTTATACAATACTTGCGTCCGCATCTCATCATATTTATCGTTGCTTTGGTTGCGATGGTTTTGACAGCACTTTTCCAAGTCGCAACTGGTGCGATATTGGTTCCCCTTCTCGATCAGTTTAATCCAACGCCGGGAGCGAAGCCCTGGACACCATTTTCGCTCCAAGAGTGGATTCCGCAAGAACCTTGGTACCAATCCTGGTTTATGATTTCGGTTCTTTTGCTGACTTTCACCATTTGCAAAGGCATTTTTTCTTACGTTTCGGCATATTTGATGGCAAAGATCGGTCAATCGGTAGTATTGGAATTAAGAAGAGAACTTTACTCACATCTCCTGACACAATCCACGGCATTCTTTGAAAATCACCGCACAAATTTCCTTGTATCGCGCCTGGTTGTAAGCTGTGCAGCGATCGAACAGGCAATTTCGGGGAATTTGCGCGATGTAATAAGGGAAAGTTTTATTCTCGTTGGGTTCATGATTGCGGCATTATCATTTAGCTGGCGCTTAACCTTGGGGTTTCTGATAATAGGACCGATAATCGCCCTGCTTACGACCCGATTTAGTAAATCCCTTCGAAATCTGGCAAAAGTTTCAATCGATGGAAACAAAGATCTATCTGATGCTGCACAGGAAACAATTTCAAATCAAACAATAGTTAAAGCCTATAATGCCGAATCCCGGGAAAAAACGAGATTTTCAAAAGTCGCTGAAGTTATTGCAACGGCGAATCTTCGTTCCGGGAGGATCGCGGCTCTTTCGCCGGTGATTATCGAAACCATTGGGATTATCGCCATCGTAATTCTGCTCTATTTCGGTTTACGTGAAATTAATCTCGGGAATTTGGTTGCCGCGCAGTTTTTTACATTTCTTTATTTTCTTTTGGGAAGCTATGATCCGATGCGAAAAATTTCGCGTCAACACAATGAAATCTCGCAGGCATTCGCGGCAGCGAAAGATGTTTGGGACGTTCTGGATGAGCAAAATCATCTTCCCGAAAACCCAGATGCAATCGAATTGACAAACCTAGTCGATAAGATTTCCCTCGAGGACGTTTCATTTAATTACCAAATCGATAATAACCCCGCACTCACTAATGTTTCTTTAGAGATTTCGAATGGACAAATGATAGCTCTCGTTGGCGAGAGCGGCGGCGGAAAGTCTAGTCTCATAAAGCTCATACAAAGACTTTATGATCCGACCGAAGGTAGGATTCTTTGGGACGGCATTGATCTACGTGACGCGAAAGTAACTTCTCTTCGAAAACAAATCGCGCTTGTAACCCAGGAAACTGTTCTTTTCAACGACACTGTTAGATACAACATTTCATATGGAAATCCGGAAGCGTCGGATGAGGAAGTAAAAAACGCCGCGAAGGTGGCATTTGCTGATGAATTCATCGAGCAATTACCGGAGAAATATGAAACTAGAGTAGGCGAACGCGGAATGAACCTTTCGGGCGGGCAGCGTCAAAGGCTTGCGATCGCCAGAGCGGTTCTCATAAATGCGCCGGTTATTATCTTGGATGAAGCTACCTCAGCTCTCGATACCGAAAGCGAAACATTGGTTCAGAAAGCGCTATCAAATCTTATGAAAAACCATACGTCAATTGTTATTGCGCATCGGCTCTCGACAATTCGAATGGCGGACAAGATTATTGTCCTTGAACAGGGAAAAATTATTGAAACAGGAACTCACGAAGAATTAATCGGCAATAGCGGTAAGTATAAAATACTCTATGAATTACAGTTTGAACATTCAAGTGATCTGTAAAGTGTTAGCAATTTGACTCAGTCTGATCGTTTCCAACTGACACTTTACTGACCCATTAAATTCTCAAGCCAGCCGGCCAAATGATTCATTTTCCCAAGCCGTACAAAGTCTTTGTTTTCAATAGCTTGGGGATCGACAGCTTCGTGAAACCACTCCGTTTCGTAGTGCATGTAAACTGCGTTCGAACCTAGATCGACAACCGGGAGAATATCCGCGGTTTCAGGGAGTTTCCAATCACTACAAATTCATCAGTTTTTATCCCATATCTTAAAAAGATACGCTCGTATACTTTACTATTTTTTTCCGAAACTATCTCGACCTCGCTAAAGAAGTCTCCAAGTCCCGAACGAGCAATTTTTGCCTCCTGATCAAAAAGATCACCTTTTGTTTTAACCAAATCGCCGTAGCGTTGCTCATTGTTTCTTTGACTCTTTCAAGAACCCCGATCGGTGACGATATCATTTTCCGCGCGTAGGTAATAATATCCTTGATTTCATCGCCTTTTACACGCCCTTCCATAAGTTCTAAGGCTGTTTCTATCATTGAGAGAGCAAACCCTTTGATTCCATAACTGAAATGCTTAATATTACGCATTTCCGCTTCATCGAGTCTCGCTTCGATCCAATCTTCATTATGGTATTGTGATAATAATTTTTTGTACTTTCCGTTTGCCGATATAAAAATACGCTCGTTATGCCAAAGGGTGTCGTCTGCGTCAAATGCTATCGTTTTGATCATTTCTCTAAATTACACAAATACCTTGCCAAATTCCCGCCTTTTGCCGATATGCTAATCTAAGCATTCTCAATAGCTTAACCACAATACTGAAAAAAGGCCGCCATTTGCAAAAAAAATACTTGCTATAAGGTAGGGTTATTGTGTTAAAATCTGTTTAATCTACAAAAGAGAGGTGCGGTCAAATGAAATGTTGGCACTGTGACAAAGAGCTCGCGATTAATTATCAATCAACTGATTTTACATTTAAGTTCTATCATTGTGAATATTGCGATAAGTGGTACGAAATGAGAAAGGAAAAAGCCAAAATAAACGGAGCGGTTCCAATTAGATATAGTGAATTGGACAATCAACCAAAGATTCCGTTAGCGGCATAACCAGTAAGAATTTTTCGAATTTAAGAGGCTGTCTAGAAAGAATATCTTTTTAGACAGTCTTTTTTTGTTTTGGTTGTTTTCGTTTTAGATTTCTCGATTTGTTTTTTTGATATATGAAATTTGAAATTTTGATTTCTACGATTTTTGGAAAATGAGGCCGTTT
>JBGTGX010000095.1:0-22215 GCA_041746475.1 Pyrinomonadaceae bacterium
AAATCCGTGAGGCGGCGGAGAAAGAAGAATACGACAGCTATCACCATCGAATGTCGGAAAAGTGGCTCAAACGGCTTGCAATGCTCGGCACGGATGAACACAAGCCTTTTCTCGAAATTGCGCCGTACCTGATCATCGTATTTCGAATCAACTCAATTGGAGAAGGCGAGGAAAAAGAGCCGACCTATTATTCGCAGGAATCGGTTGGGATTGCAGTTGGTATGTTGCTTGCGGCCCTGCACAATTCCGGGCTCGCAACTTTGACACACACTCCAAGCCCAATGAAATTTTTGCAGGAAATTCTCGGACGACCCAAAAACGAGATTCCCTATGTATTGATTCCGGTTGGCTACCCGGCCAAAGACGCAAAAGTTCCCGATCTTAAACGAAAAACGCTAGACGAAATCATGGAAATCATCTAGCGTTCGGGAGTTTGCCATCTTCTTAACTAAGCAGGGGTTGCAACAATACGGATTTTTTTAGTTTCTCGGTTCTTTCGGGAAGCGACTTTTGGAGCTCATCGACATTAGCGCTCGGATAAACTTTTTGAAGATCCGCCTTTAGCTCTTTATCAGTTTTGTCTTTCAGCATATTCTCCAGAATAAACAGATCAAAATCGTCAAATCCCTCAATTCCCAGTGCGTTTGGAACGTTCGAACCCACCACCTTTGTCTGCGAAAGATCGAATATCCAATCGAGTGTTTTATCCATTGGGTCTGCATCAGCAAACTTCTGTTTTATCAATGCAAAAATATTTTCGCGTCCTGCAACATTCAGTAACAAAGCAAGGAAAAATCTCTGTTCGGCGTCCGTTATGTAATGACGTCGGTTTATGATCTCGTTGAGTTTTTCCTGATGCGCAAAAACCTTTTCAAAGACATCTCCTACTTCCCCGTGACGGTTCTTAACAATCGCCATAAATTTTGATAGTCGATCTTTCGATCCATCGACGTTAAACATTTTGTCGAGATGATTGCCTTGAAGATACCCGCGCACACTTTGGAGAATGCTGTATGTCATCTGGAAGTCAGCTTTCTTGAGCATACCGGCGATATGTTTATCCACGTCCGGGTGTTTCGAACGAATCAACGCGGTGATACATTGCATTTTCTTGACCATATCCGGGTCTTCAAAGAACGGATCCATTGCCAAATACGGCTTTCTATAATCAAACTGCGGTAAAAATAGTGGGCTCCTATGCGTCCTGACTACAATCGTCACCGAAGGCTGATCCAGATGAAAAAGCGAATGTATATATTGATTTCCGGGCCAGATCTCCTGAACATCTCCCACCTTGAGTATCTCGCAGAGTTTTAAGTTGATATCACCGATCTGCGTAAAGGAATTGACACGTTCTTTTCTGTCGAATTCATACCAACTGTGAATGCTGGATCCCTGCAGCACTTGAAACGCACCGCAAAACGCATGTTGATGAATTGAGGTTGTGCCTTCGAGCCAGAAGTATGTATCGACGTGAAACCGCGGTGAATTGTAAAGTGTGATCGGCGGATCGCCAAAACGCCCGGGAAGATCTTTTTGTTCCGGCAGGTGAGTTTGCGAAAGCGTCCAGTCCATAACTTCCCAGGCAGTCACTTTTTCGGGAAGATTCGCCTCCTTGAGTGCCTGTGAAGCGATCTCAGGAAACTTTTCTTCGTCGTAATTTTGATCGACCCAAAGTTTTTCTACTTTTTCACCAAGTTCTGCAAATAATTTCATATTCTAGACCCTCAATTAAATGTCGGTGGAGGCGGAACATCCATATTTTCATCGTCGTTTGGAAAAGAAGACCGGTCAAGATATTTTAGGAGGAAATATCCGGCCAAACAGCTCGCAACGATTGAAACTGCGCAAGCGCGAGAATCATAGTTTAGTTTCCAAAAAATTGTTGAAAAAATGGCGTTAAGTTTCGATTTTATAGTAAGCGGGTTCTCCTTAGACCGCGGAGTTTATCAATGAAAGATCGCTTTCATTATTTATTCATATCTGCTATATTTTGCCCTAAACTCTTCCAAATTAAAAACGTAAAGGAAATAATTTATGGCTACAGATACGATGACGGTCGAGAGCAGTATTGGAGCACATCCAAAAGGCTTGTATGCACTCTTTGCGACCGAAATGTGGGAACGCTTTAGTTTCTATTCGATGCTCGCGCTCTTTACGCTTTATCTTCGTGACCCGGCGGAAGGGTTTGGCTGGACGGCAACTGAAGCTACCGGCCTTTATGCAAATTATTTGATGTTTGTATATGCGAGTCCGCTGATCGGCGGTTTGATCGCAGATAAGATCACGGGATATCGAAAAGCCGTGATGATCGGTGGGTTTTTCTTCATGGCCGGGCACGGTTTGCTTTCGATACCCGCCATTTGGGCAGTTTATCTGGCCCTTACCTGTCTTGTCATAGGGAACGGGTTCTTCAAACCAAACGTTTCGACAATGGTTGGAAACCTCTATCCGGAAGGCAGCCACTTAAAAGATCGTGCTTATAATATCTTTTATATGGGAATCAACGTCGGTGCCGTTTTTGCGCCGGTCGTAATGGAAATTGTAAAAGCATATTTTGGTTTCCATGCCGCATTTGCAGTTGCCGCATTTGGAATGGTCTTTTCGGTAGGAATTTTATGGTATTACAGGAATATCGTTGAACCTGACCACGCGGCACTCGTAATCGGCGATAACGTTGTCGATGATAATCAGGCCGCCGATACGGCAGCAACCGCGGTTGACGCACCGCCGCATGGTATTAGCAGCCAGGATGCATCAAACTCCGCAAAGTCTGCACTCATGAACGCCGTTCCGGATTGGAAGCGGGTGTTTGCATTGCTCGTGATATTCGCCATCGTTATCGTGTTTTGGATGGTGTTTCACCAAAATGGCTCGACGCTTACTTACTGGGCTGACGATAATACGGCATGGAACGTTTCCGGAACAATTTCAAATTCGATCAATCCGTTTTGGATAATTGTGCTGACATTTCCGCTCGTGTGGTTTTGGGGTTTCCTTGACAAACGCGGTATGGAGCCTTCAACGCCCACGAAAATGGCGATTGGAATGACTCTTACCGGACTCTCTTTCTTCGTGCTCTATTTTGCCGCCGTTCAAGGGGAAGGAAAAATTCCGACCGCCGAACAATTAAATGCAGGCTCATTTAGAATCAACGAAAGGGTGGTCGATAATCTTTCGGAAGCGGGTGTTCCTAAAGACACCCTTGATAAGATAATGGCTGCCAAAACTGAGGAAGATAAGAATCTTATCAACGATGTAAAATTCTCCGCATTCGAAGATGAAAACACAAAAGAAAAACTGACCGGCGAAGAACATTTTATTGCGACTATCGATAAGGTTGCGCCCGGCGAAGGTACGAACCATAAGGAAAAATTCCTATCTGCAGCTTATCTTTTCCAGATGTCACCTTTTTGGCTTCTCTTGGCTTACGCGATCATATCGCTTGGTGAATTGATGTTGTCGCCAATGGGGCTTTCGCTAGTTTCAAAAGTTGCACCGATCAGGATGCGCGGCTTGCTTATGGGTGGTTGGTTTGTCGCGACTGCGATTGGCAATAAGCTTACAATGATAGGGATTTATTGGAGCATATGGTATCAGTCAAGCTTCTTTATTATATTGGGCTCGATGGCTCTATTTATGGCGGTCGTTTTGTTTATCCTACTGAAGCCGCTTAAGAAGGCTATGCCGGGCGTCTAAATTAGACTTTATAAATGTCGGAAGAGGCTGTCTGAAAAGTCGATTTCGGTGCTGAAGGCACATTGAGAAAGTAGCCAGACGTGAAACGTCTGGAATCCCAGAAGACGTTCTGTGCGTTGAAGATGCACCAGACACACCCGTCTTTTCGCACCTTCAGCGCGAGCGCATGTTGCGTGCATCAACCAGACGTTCCACGTCTGGCTACTTTCGATTTGCGGCTTCGCGGCAAAAAAATCGACTTTTTGGACACCCAGTTCCTTTTTTTTATGCGAGAAGTTTTTCATAAACGATAAAAACACCCAAACACAAACTTAGACCGCCTGCGAAGCCGATAAGCGTTTTGTTAAACACCTCAAATCGTTTGGCGGTAAAATGAAGAGGAAGCCCGATCAAAAGGCTCATTAGCATCATCCCACCGACAGATCCGACCCCAAAAACGAGTATATAAATCATGGCGATCCCGGCTGAATCAATTGTTGGGACGATCAAAAGCATTAACGCGGCACTTCCGGCAAGGCCGTGTATCATGCCGATCAATAAAGATCGCGGGCTAAATTTCGCAAAATGATGGGTCGTTTCTTTTTTTTCGTCTTCGTGGGTATGAATATGCGTGTGAATGTGTCCATCGTGGTCATGTGAATGAACGTGAATCTTTTCTTTCTTAAGTAACTTTCTCAGCGTGTTCAGTCCTAAAATAACGAGCATCGCGCCGACCAATGCTTCAAGTTTTGATTCAAGCGTTTCTGAAATGCTGAACTTAAAGAAGATCACGAGCGCTCCAATGAAGAGCAAAGTTATCGTGTGCCCAATTCCCCAAAACCCCCCAACAATCGCAGAGCCTAATAGACTCCTTCGCTCGGCAACAATGGTCGAAACCGCCGCCAAATGATCAGCTTCGACCGCGTGTTTTAAACCAAGTAGAAAGCCTACTCCAAGCAAGGCAAACAATGAAAATTCGTTTGCAAATAGTAAATTCATCTATATTTCAACTATTAAACCACACATTCACGATTTAGTTTGACCTATTGCGTTAAAATTTATTTTCTCGCTCGATGAAATTTCTTCGCCTTGTTTCTGGATGGAATGGACCTTAAACTCGTTCCGCTGCTCAGGAAAATCCGTGCGGAAATGTCCGCCGCGCGATTCTTCGCGCCAAAGCGCGGCCCGCGTTACGAGTTTTGCAAGTGTCACAAAATTCAGGGAAGCACTCGAAAGATTCGATTTTGATATCTGTTCGAACTCCTCCAAGGCGCGAGCTAAGGAGTCGTGATCCCGAACAATCCCGACCCGCTCCCACATCGCACGTTTTACACGTTTTCGCACCGCGGTAGCTATTTTGCCGGACTCCGCGCCTTGCAGCCTGGTCTTTGAACCTTTGACAGAACGTGAAAGATGACCGGGAAACAATAAGTTGTCCTCAAGAGCGGCCTTTCCGGCACGCGCTCCAAAGACAAGACCCTCTAACAAAGAATTCGAGGCAAGCCGATTCGCACCGTGAACGCCCGTACAAGTCACCTCGCCCGCGGCATACAGACCTTCGATCGAGCTCCTGCCCCATAGATCCGTTCGAATTCCACCCATGCAATAATGCGAGGCGGGCGAAACCGGTAATAGATCGGTCGAGATATTCAGCCCGAAATGAGCGCAAGTATCATAAATCTTCGGGAAGCGATGCTTTAGAAAATCTTCGCTTTTATCGGTGATGTCGAGGAAAACAGTGCGGGTACCGGTTTTTCGCATTTCAGAAACTATCGAACGCGAAACAATATCGCGGGGCGCGAGTTCTAAACGCTCATCGTAATCCTCCATAAAACGTTTCCCGTGAGCATTTCGCAATATAGCACCTTCGCCTCGCATCGCTTCTGATAGCAAAAATCTTGGAGCATTTTCGAGGTTTAGCGCCGTTGGGTGAAACTGAACAAATTCCATATCAGCCATTTCCGCACCCGCAAAATATCCCATTGCCATCCCGTCGCCGGTTGCAACAGGAGGGTTCGTGGAATGCAAATACAGCTGTCCGGCTCCGCCCGTGCATAAAATCACGGATTTTGCGAAGACATCCCGCGGTGCCTTAAGTATCGGGTCGAGAAATCTTACACCGACACATCTTCCTTCGCGGACGATCAAACTCTCGACATGGGCAAATGGCAGCAGATTAATCGCCGGTTCTTGTCTCGCTCTCGCGATCAAAGCGCGGACAATTTCTTTACCGGTTGAATCTCCATGGGCGTGTAAAATTCGTCGACGGGAATGCGCCGCTTCCCGCGTGAAAACCAAGTTTCCGCCTTCACGGTCAAACTCGGTTCCCCAGTCAATTAGTTGCTTTATATATTTTGTTCCTTCGACAACAAGTGTTTCAACCGCCCGCTCATCGCAGAGCCCGGCACCCGCAATGAGAGTGTCATCCTCATGGAGTTCTGCATTGTCGTCATCGGACAGTACAACCGCAACGCCACCCTGGGCCCATTCAGTATTCGAATCGCTTGTTTTTGATTTTGTTAAAACCGATACTTTTGCACCTGCACCGGCAAGCTCAATCGAAGCACGCAAACCGGAAATTCCGCTGCCGATCACAATAAAATCAGTTTGAAGAGACATTAAGAAAAACTTAACAAATTAGAATGTAAACGGCGAATGAAAAAAGCACCCTCGTTTGTCACAGTGACAAACGAGGGTGCTAATTTATTTAGAAAAACCTCCGCGCCTTAAGCGCTTTCGCTATCTGCTTGCGGAATCGTTAGTTCTTGTCCGGGGTGGATCAGATCTGGATTATCAATTTTGTCCCGATTCGCTTCAAAAATCGTCTGCCAGCTTACGCCATACTTCGAGCCGATCTTGCTCAAGCTATCGCCCGATTGAACGGTGTATGTAGTCGAATCTGCCTCAGGACCGGAGATGTTCAAAACCAGATCCCCCGAACGGTAATCAGGATCGAGTGCTGCATATTCTTCCCAAATTTGTTTTTTGGCATCGGCACTCGGAGCGGTTCCATCAATATGCAAAACATCGTCGCCTTCGTTTACTTTAAGATCAGTGACGCCCAATGTATTCGCCAATTCAATTAACGAGTTATATTTATCTACTAACATTTTTTATTTTTCCTCCTAATTACTACTTCTCGGTGAGCTGGTTCTCGACTCTCCTGGGCTTGGCTTCATTTGCAGCCCTAACACATTCACCCATTTTTCCTTTTGCCACAATCCCCCGAAGTGTTGCGACGCCGTCCTTAATTTCAACCGTCGCGCCGTCACATACGACTTTCTTAAGAGCGTCTTCAACTTTGGTTTTGAGCTCAGGATCAGCAGCGGATGCAACCGGAGGCGGAGGTGCTACAGTTACTTCGTTAATTACGGACTTGATGCCTTCAACTTTCGCTTTTGATTCGGCAGTGGCTTTCGCGGCCTCGTCGGCAACTTCACCCTTGATCGTCGCAACAGCGTCTTTTACCTCGACGGTTACCCCGCTGGTCGCAGAATCCGCTTTAATTGCGTCGCTGGCATCTTTAGCTAAATCGGCATCACTTTTCCCCCAGCATCCAGCCAATAACAGCGAAGCAATAACTGTGGTGATTGTCAAAATTTTTATTTTCATTCTTTCCTCCTGAAACTTAAACGATCGAATTAATAGTATCTTTGATAAAAACTGAAAGCCCGCTCTCTTAAGAATCAGAGAACCTGATTAGAATTTGCTCTCACTTGTTGTTTCCCCGAAGTTACTTTCATATTCACATTTTGTCAAACAAATCGCCCAAATTTATTCTCATATTTTCACCGGCAGTTACGCAAAAACCTCGGCGGCAATTTGTCTTGCAACGTCATACGAATTACTCCCCGGTTGAACTATGAAATGCCAATCCGCGAGGCAATAAAACTTAACCCTTTCATCAAACAATCTTTTTGCTTTTACTTTGTTATTAACGAGAGGACGCTCATGCCGCGAGGATTGGATGTTGCGCCAGCAATGATCAAAAGTCGATTCAAGCCAAACACTCATCAGACCGTTTGCGGCAATGATTTTCCGGTTCCTCTCAAGAGTCCACACACCGCCGCCGAGTGAGATTATTCCGGCATTTTCTTTCATTGCGAGCGATAAATATTCGGTTTCCAGATCGCGGAAAAATTCTTCGCCATTCGTACTTATTATTTCGGGTATTGAAACACCCTCACGGTTTGCGATAAACCAGTCAAGGTCGAGTGTTTTGATACGAAGCAGATATGATAGGTGCTTTGCAACCGACGTCTTACCGACGCCCATAAAACCAGTTAAAACAACCCTTTGACTACTTAAACTCATTAACCTCTTACTTTACAACACTTGCAAGAACTTTGAAAAACTCGGGAAAAGAAACATTGACTGCTTCGAAACCTGCGATCTCAGTTTCGCCGCTCGAAAAAAGTCCGGCAATCGCAAACGACATGGCAATTCTATGATCTCCATACGAATTCAATTTTGCACCTTTGAGCTCGGATTTCTCGACCCTAAATCCATCGCTGAATTCAGTTACAGCCGCACCCATTTTTTTCAAATTTTCCACTACGGATTTGATTCGGTCGGATTCCTTTACTCGGAGCTCGTGTGCATCGCGGATCTCGAGTCCGCCGTTAAGTTGGGTTCCTAAAACTGCAATGATCGGAATTTCGTCGATCAGATTCGCTATAATATCGCCGCGCAATTCCATTCGATTGGGATTTTGGAGCAGTTCGCCCGGTCGAACGCGCAAATCCCCGATCGGTTCGTTATTAACCTCACGAGCGTTTAAGATTTCAATTCCTGCACCGAATCCTTTTAGCACCTCAAGAAAAGCAATACGAGTCGGGTTCAAACCAATGTTCTTTAGCATGATATCGGAATCCTTAAGCACGATCGCGGCGGTCACGAAAAATGCGGAAGACGAAACATCGGACGGCACAACAATATCTCTCGCCGATAATTCTGAGCCCCCATCGATTGAAACTTCATGAACAAAACCATCGCCAGTTTCTAGAAATCTTTCGTAAATTCTTGCGCCAAGATAACGAAGCATCAACTCGGTATGATTCCGGGAAGGGGGTTCCGGCGTTTTTGTAGGCGGATTTCTGACTTTCGTTACGCCGTTACCATTTAGGCCGGCCAGCAGAATAGCACTCTTTATTTGGGCTGAAGATACGGGAAGATCGTAGGAAATTGGTGTCACCGGATATTTTCCAGCGATTCGAATCGGTGGTTGTCCATCTGCCGTCTCAACTTTAGCCCCCATTTCATTCAGGGGCATAGAAATTCTTTTCATCGGGCGTGCACTCAAGGAGGTATCACCAGATAATACGGATTCGAAGTTCTGTCCCGCCAACACTCCCGCCAGGAGTCTCATTGTCGTCCCGCTATTTCCGCAATCTAAATCTTCGCTCGGTTTTGATAAGCCGCGTTTTCCTTTTCCGTCGATGACAACCCTTTTTCCCGTGATTTCGATTTCAATGCCGAGGCGCTCCAGACATTGGAGCGTCGATCGGCAATCTTCACTCACGGAAAAATTGGTTATTGTAGTTTTACCTTTCGAAAGAGAAGCAAATATCGCCGCCCGGTGCGAGATAGATTTATCTCCCGGAATCTCTATTTCACCTACCAGCGAATTTGCAGAATATATCTTCATTAAAGCTCCAACCCTTTTATCAGGAAGCTTTGTTCTTGACATAAACCATAATAAAAAGCAAACTTAGGTCAAAATAAAACGAAGAAATTTTTCTATTTTACGGGAACTATGAGCGGAAAACGGATGGAATTTTCTATCTCTAGTAAGATCGCTGAAATCGATGGTGCTGTCGTCAAAGCCGTCGATTTTGCGAAAAGTTTAGGATTTGAAGAGGATGCGATTTTCGGCATTGATATGGCGGTCAGGGAGGCGGTGGCGAATGCGGTAAAGCATGGTAATGAGCTAAATGAGACGAAGGCGGTCAACATAACTTTAGGTGAAACATCTGAAGGACTCGAAATAACAGTTCGTGACTTTGGTCAGGGATTTACGGTTGAGGATGTACCCGATCCCACAAACCCGGAAAACTTGATGAAGGAAAACGGGCGGGGTATTTTGTTTATGCAAAATTTCGTTGACATGGTCGAATGGCGGAATCATGCGGAAGGCGGAATGGTAGTAAAAATGGTTAAAAATCATTGACGGGTTTTTGTTTTGTATAGACTTTTTTGATAAATTTTGACTACAATTTTCAATCAAACGATTAAAAGAAAAACGAGGAGATAAACATGGCAGATCTTAATATTTCGGAACGACAAGCTGGTGACGTAACTATTCTCGATTTGAGCGGGAAAGTAACGATCGGCGAGGGTAGCGTTGCGCTCCGCAACACGATCCGCAAAATTCTTGGAGAAGGCAAAAAGAATATTTTAATGAACCTGGGGCAAGTCAAATACGTTGATTCAAGCGGAATCGGCGAACTCGTATCAAGTTTTACCGCAGTTAATAAAGAAGGCGGCAGCTTAAAACTTTTGAATCTCACGCAAAAAATTCAAGATCTTTTGGCAATTACAAAACTTCTTACGGTTTTTGACACATTTGATGATGAAGGTGAAGCTCTGGCAAGCTACGAATAATTAATAAACAAACACGATATTTCTTAGAATAAGGGATGGAAGATTTTGTTATCTTTCATCCTTTATCTTGTAATAGAAAAGCATCTCAAAAGAGCATTTCAGCATCTTTATGTCCAGCAAAGACATAATCCAAACACTCTTTTATTCCCCTTTTTATACAAGTGTTTAGATTATGATCTTTGCACTTAATAATAATTAGGCTCGACAAATGAAAAAAGTACTAGTATTCGCGTTAGTTTCAATTTTCACTTTTACAATTTCAGCGCAAACCACTCGTACGGATTTGAATCTTTCAAACTACGGCGTAACGATTTCAGCTGACAAACGTCTTATAACAGTCCTCGCCTCCCTTGAAGTTGCGGGAATCGATACACAATTGGGAAAACAGGGTGAGGCTTTTCGTGCGGAAATCCGCGATGATTTCAAAGGCATAAGTCCGGATCTTCGTCAAAGGATGCGGTTGTTCATCGAACAATTTGTAAAACGGCGTCCGGGAACCTCGCAGTCAGAGGCGATTTCACCTTTTGTTTCGCTTGCCTACAGTTTGTCGCCTGCGCCTGCACTTGACGCCCCCGAGCGCTCTTTGGATTTGCCAGGCGAACTACTTGAAGTTTTGGACTATTCAAATCTCGTGCGCGAATTCTATAAAAGCCCGGGAACTGCGGCGAAAATTGACAATTACTACGGAAGCTATGAAAAAATCGCATCCGATCTCCGACCATCTGCTAAAGAAATGGTTCTTGAAGTCTTAGATTATCTTCACACCCGGCCGGAGCTCACTTTTTTTGAAAGAATCAAAACTGAGACGCCTGCAAAGGGTAAAAAGAAGAAAATTGAAACGATCGAAACCCGTGAATTCAACCGCAGTTTTCAAATTGTACCCGAAAAGCTGGCGCCAAAATCTACAGTAAACTTTCTAAATATACGCGATAAATATATTGCCGTCGTCTCGCCTGAAACCGATTTGAGCTCTTCCGACGTTCGCCGGGCATATCTGCAGTTTGTCCTGGATCCCCTCGTTTTGAAAAATGCGCGAAGTATCAGCACTCATCGTGATGGAATTAAAAGCTTGTTAGATGGGCGCAGAAAAGCGGGAAAATTTGTTTCGCCCGACACGGTTTTGGTTGTTTCCCGTTCGCTCGTGGCGGCTGCCGATGCCCGCGAGGAAGAGTTTCGACGCAAAAACCTTGCAACCTCACAAGCACGGAAGAAAATCGAACTTCTTGAAAACGAAGAGCAGAAAAAAGCAGTTGTAGCCGAGCTCGAACGTGTTTCAAAGATCTTAGAAGACGAAAGCGCCCTCCAGCTTTCCGAAGCTTACGAAGATGGGGCCGTCTTAGCATTCTATTTCGCTGAGAAACTCAAGGGAATCGAAGATTCAGGGTTCGATATAGCGGCTTCGCTAAAAGATTGGATTGCGGAAATCGACACGAAGCTCGAGAAAAACCGTTTGGAAGAAAATAAGGAAGCGCGGGCCAGAGCGGTTGCAGAACGTGATAAACGCCGCACGACAGCCGTTATCGAGACGACCTTGGTCACCAACCCTTTGACCGAAGCCCTTCTAAAAATCGACAAAGATATCGAAGCAAAAAACCTTACAAGAGCCGAAAACGATCTCGACGCACTTCTAAAGAAATATCCGAGTGGAGCCGCACGTATTTACTATTCTCTCGGCCGCGTGGCGAGCAAGTCAGCCGAGGGCCTCGAAGAATCGAAAGACATAAACGTGCGTTTGATCAAAGCTAAAGGCTTTTTCGAAAAAGTGCTTGATTCTGCGACTGCTTCTACCGATGGTGAACTCATTTCCCTTGCTTACGTTTCGCTAGGCCGCATCTATGAGTTTTACGATCAAAACGAATATGCGGTGAAGCTTTATGAAACCGCGATGCAGTTCGGAAGTGTGGATGGAGAGGGATTTAAAAAAGCCTTTGAAGCGAAGCAAAAGTTGATCGAGAATAACTAGATCTCGCCATTTATTTCAATTGATTCGGGTGAACGAGCGCTGGTTTTCTGAATAGTTTTGGGTATTTGATATCACTCGTCGCCAAAATAACCAATAAAAGAAAGAAAAGGAAGTTGGCGTTAGTTCTCAAGGGAAAGTCGAAAAGACTGTGGACGAGGATACCAAAACAACCCGCCAGAGCTCCGATCGCAACCCCCCTGCGAAATAGATTCCCCGTTGAACGAACCACACGCAGGCCATTCTTAAATAAGAGAAAAATAAATGACGCGACGCAGATAAATCCGAGAATACCTGTGTCCGCAAGCGTCTGAAGATAATCGTTGTGTGCCTGTTCGACCCGAAGAGTTCCGTTCCAAGTATCGTATTTCGTAAATGCCACACCGAATGCTTCCAGCCCCACTCCCAAGACGGGATTATCTCGTATAATATCTAGCGAAACGCTCCAGAAATGTGTTCGTCCGGTCGTGAAATCAGCTTGATTTAAGTCAAAGATTCGTTCGGATGCCCTACCCTGTCCAAGCCAGATCACAGTACCGATCAAAAATATTACCAAAAACGCACTGCCTCCGATAAGAATCAAATTTCGCCTCAAACCGCCATCGGTCTTTACCTCTGCATTTGCATTACGGACCGTAATATTTATCAATGCAAGGAATCCTAGAACGCCCATTAAGCTTAGAAATCCGCCACGCGATCCTGTTAGTACTATCGCGATCCCCATTAAAACGACAGCAATTATAAGTAAAAGACGTTTATCTTTTTCAACTGCATTACCGAAAAGAAGCCCTAAAGTAAGACCAATTGTCATTTCCATAAACGCCGCAAAATGATGCTGATTTACGTAGGAAGCAAAAGGGTTTGCGTAATCAACCTCGCGCATACCGTAAATAAAATTAGGGCTTGCCAGCCTTTGCAATATCCCAATGAAAGCCATAATGCCCGCGAAAATTATTATCGTAAAAACAACGGTACGCAAGCGTTTTGGATTATTAATATAAACCAATGCTGTCGAAAAAAAGACGAGGAAGATCCCGAGTTTTATGAGAGCGAATTTCGTTGACATTGGATCCAGTGTCAGGGTTGTGAGAGATCCGCCGCTTAGCAAATCGTTCGGAATGCCCGATCCAAATGGCAGCAGTTGAACGAAACCGATGCAAATCAAGCCAATCAACGGAAGCTGCAATAAACTTTTGCTTATTTGAAATTTCCCCGATTTCCAGGCATCGAGAAGTCTCATTATTCCGAGCATTCCGAGAAATAGCAGCAATACGCCAAGTGTTGCCGAACTGACTGCACCAAAAATTATGCTCGCAAGAATGGGGAGCAAACAAACCATAAAGAAAACCGCACTATTAGTAAGAGATTCTTTTTTCGGCAATTTTGAATTCATAAAAAATCAGCATTCTCGGATCGCTACTTTTTAATCAGTTAATCGAAATATCATCGATCAGGAGCCTTCCCCGCAACGGGCATACGGTTTGTTCGCAACCCGCACGAACAAGCCTGAAACTTACACCTTCGCTATCTTCCGGAACCTTAAAATCAACACTAAATTTCTTCCAATCAGTTTTTTGGTCAAATGTTTCGCTCGAAGCGATCACGGTGTTGCTCTGCATGTCAACTACTTCCCACTTAACCGTCGAAGCGGAGTCCAGATCAGTCTTAAAGTATCCAACAAACGTATGGCTGCTTCCGCTTTCAACCGCAACGGTTTGGGAAATCACGCGGAAATCCGATTTCTTCGTCGTCTTAAAGTTTAGGACCAAGCTTCTTGACCCGCTGTGTTTATAATCCTTGGACAGGTTGATTTGTGGTTCAAGCCCCTGTGCGATCTGCCACTCGAAAATACTCGGGTTTTCCGTCCTTACGTTGTTTTCAAAACCACCATTTGAGACCTTTCCAACCTCAAAAACCGGTTCGTTTTTCGTCGAAATAGCACGCTGAATTTCCAAAACTTTTCGGTATTTCTTGGCGTCCAAAAACGCTCCTGAAATCCTTTCTCCATCTTGTCTTAATTCGTCTTTCTTCAGATCATTCGGCAAAGTTTTCCAGATCTCATACGCTTCATCATACTGTTTCTGCCCTGCCAGGAATGTTGACAAAGCAGATAAAACGGGCGGCGAATCTCCGATAGTCTTCTTTACTTTTTCAATGTCACCGTCAAAGATTTGCCATGCAGCATTCGCGGCTGGATTCGCAAATTTGGAATCGCCTTTCACTGCTTGTCGCAGCTCTTCAAACGCTTCCTCCGTCTTCCCTTCCCGAAGCAAAACATTCCCGTAGGCCCATTGAACTTGCGAATAATTTGGCGCGAGCTCCTTTGTTCGCTCAAGGGCTTTTACCGCACCCGGTGAATCTCCGTTTCGTTCGCGTGCCTGCGCAAGGGACAACCATAAACGGTAATCGTTTGGAGAGAGCAAGACTGCTTTTTCATATTCCGCGAGAGACTTGGGAAGATCGTCCGGCAGGAACGAACGCTCAAGCATAACAGCTAACGCAAAATGAGTTTGAGGATCACTCGGCGCCAACGCGACCGCAAGCTGCGCGACCTCTTTGGTTTCCACGCGCGCCGAAATCGAATTTCCAAACAGCCATTTCACTCCAATTAATCCCGCAAATGTAAACAAAAGTCCAAAAATGACGATGCATAACTTTCCAAGTGCCGAATCAGTTCGAATTGATTTGATAGCCATAAATATTTGAGGAATCTGAAACCGATGAAAGGAATTCTATTTTAAATTTCGAGAGAAATAAAGCAATGCGGTAAGATCATACGAAATCCACGGGTTCGATCTTTATCCAGGCGCGTTTTAATGATACGTTTGCTTCCTGGCAGATGCCGCGAAACTCTTTCATTCTTTCGGGGGAAATATCTCTGAACGAAAGCAAAATTTCCTCGACATCGTTTTCGCGGCAAATTATCGGAAGCGAGCCGTTCCCGCCAAATACCCTAAGTCCATGTATCACCTTATCTTTCTTGCGCGGATCATCATCCAGAAAACCAATTGGCTTATAATTCCACTCCGGATTGTTTTCGAGTTCGCGAAGCACCATTTCGCCCCCGTCACCTGCACCGTAAATGATAACGTTGATACTTCGCTCCGAAATCGGGTTGGGGAGCAGCTGTCGAAACAGTCGGAAAGCCATCCTGCTCGACACGAGCGCAGACAGCAGCAACAACCCATCAACGACAAAAACCGCTCTCGAAAAATCTTGAAATCGATACAATAACAATATCGCCATCACACTCAAAACCGATCCAAGGACAACTCCCTTCGCAAACGTGACAAAATCCTTAATGCTCGTGTAGCGCCAAATCCCTCGATAAACCCCGACGATCAAGAACGCCCCCAACTTCAAGACTATAAGCAGCGGAAGCGTTTTTACAAAAAGACCCCACGCCCGGGTCTGTTCGAAACTTCCAAATAATAAGACGTAAGCAAAATAGTAAGCCAGGGTAATAAACAACGCATCGAGTAAGACTTCGAAGATTCGGCGTTTGTATGACAAATTGATCAAAAACCCGAAGGCAGCCTTGTTTTCAAGTGCTAAATGCTCGTCTTTCTCTTCATAGATTTTTACTTTGGCTAAATAGACGCCGATAAGCGCCAAGACAATCGTAAAAAGAGCCACCAGCGCCAGACTTTGGGTAATCTGCAGGCTCCGGATAAAATACGAAACAGTTCCGGCAGCGATTGCCAGTGAATAGAGCATAAACACCGCTGAACGCTCCGAAACCCCAAGTGCGACAAGACGATGCGATGTGTGATCACGCCCACCCTGAGTAGCTTTTCGCCCCGATAATTTACGTAGAATCGTGACAAAGGTCGTGTCAAAAATTGGCACTAGTAGAATCAATGCGGGCACTGCTAAGACAGCAAACACTCCCCGGGATCGTCCGCCAACAGCTTTTTCTGCATCATTAAGCAGTAAGGAACCGGCAAGGAAAAACCCCACGAACATCGACCCGCTATCTCCCATAAAAATCGAAGCAGGATTGAAATTGAATACCAGGAACCCAACTAATGCCCCGATGAAGGCGCTGACAAACAATAGCTCGGAAGTCTGCCCGCTCGACCCGAGGACAACTGCAAGAGAAAGTGCTGCAATTGCCGTTATCCCAGCTGCCAAACCATCCATGTTGTCTAAAAGGTTTATTGCATTGGTGATCCCGATCAACCAGAAAACCGTTATCCAGATATTCACGAGATCCGAATTAGTCCATGGCAAAACAAGGCCAAATCCAACAACGATGGTGGTTCCGATGATTTGCCCGATCAGCTTCTGATAGGGTTTCACAACGATCACGTCATCTACAAGGCCAACAAAAAAAAGAAAAGTACTTCCCGCCATGACGATCCACGAATGCTGAGTTTTCGGTACGAATACGAGATAAATAAACAAAGTGGTCAGGAAAATTGAAACGCCGCCCATCAATGCCGTCGGCTTTTTGTGCCAACGGTCGGACTTTGGTTTCGCGACAAACCCCCTGTCACGCGCAATTTTTCGCACGCAAAAGGTAAGAACAATCGACAGTATAAAGCTGACTAATGTGATGAAAATGGGACTCGAAATCATCTCGTTCATAAAGAAAGTCGTATTGGTTCGATATTTCTGGAAAAAAAACTATTACATTGCAAACATAATAGAAAATCAAGTATCTCAATCGCCTAGATATCAATAAGATCACGGTAGAGATTCTTAATATCAGATACCAATCTATCTTTAGAATAACCTACCTTTACAAACTTTTGCCCCTTAAGCGAGTAAAATTTTTGAAGATGAGGATCCGCTGCGAGAAACTTCAACCCCCTCAGAAAACCTGAAGCGTCTTTTGATTTTGTTCCGATGCCCCTTTCGCAAATAAAAAAATCATCACGATTTTCCTCTATCTCGCCCAATAAATCACAGACGCCGCCAACTAATGTTGAAATAACAGGCGTGCCGCACGCCATCGCTTCAATTAATGAGAGCGGGGTTCCTTCATTCAAAGATGTTAGCGCAACAATATCCAGATCCGCGTAAAAAACTTCCGGATCATTCCGATTTCCCAGAAAAACTACCTCGCTCACGAGATCAAGTAATTTCACTTTCTCGCCGAGACGTTGCCTCAGATTCCCATCACCAACGATCAAAAATTTTAGTTTTGGCGACGATTCCTCTAAATCATCCTTGTATTTCTTAACGACTTCAAGAAAAAGCTCATGATTTTTTACTTCGGTTAGCCGCCCGATAATCCCAACCAGAATTTCACCATCCTTTGCCCCGACCTCCGTTCGAAGTTTATTCTTATGTCTATATAGATCCTCAAGAGGCCTGAAATCGAGGCCTAGAGGGATGATCCGAAATTGTTCGCTTCTCCCGATACGAAAGCTTCCATTAATTTCATTTTTTTGTTGTTCACTAATAACAACGATCGTATCGGTTGCAAATTTCGCCAAACATCGCTCGATAAAAAGGAAAATGCGAGTTTTAAGCTTCCCATAATAACTATGGAAAACGTGTCCGTGAAAAGTATGAACGATTTGCACTTTTCTGGGTTTACCAATAAGAGTTTTTGGGGTGAACCATTTGTAAATAAAACCTGCAATTCTCCCTATCGTACCTGCTTTTGCAGTGTGTGTATGAATAACGTCTGGAGCATATTTTCGGAGATATCCGTACACTTTCCAAAGCGAAATTAAATCCTTTGGTGAAAGCTCGCGGCTCATTTCTTCTATGAAAACCGGAACCACACCATGGTTCTCGGCAAAGTGTTCCATATTATCTTCGCCGTCCGGTACCGTCCCGGCTAACAAGACCGACTGAAATTGATCGTCATCCAAGGCCTCGTTAAGCCACACGACATGCCGCGCGGGACCTCCGACGTTGAGCCTTGCGATTATTCTTACTATTTTCATTTAATACGCGACAGTAGTGAAGATATCTACTTTTTAGAACCGACCGCAGTCCAAAAAGAAGTTTCGCTAAACGTTATATTCTCAAGTCCTGCGTTTTCCATCATTTCTCGGATTTCGAGTTTTGTAAATCGCTTTTCGAGCCGCGTCCCAAAACGGTCGAGCGCATCGGTACGCATCGTGTAAAAACTGTTGTCGCGATATTGAGAAAGCGGAAAGTTTTTGACTTCAGAACCGAACTTTTCCAGGAGTTTCGCCGTTCGTGCCAGCGGAAAATAAATTGTTGCGGCTAAAATCTGACTCGAAAGATAACGGAGCGAATACGGCATTTTGCTGACTGCCTCACGGACAACATCGCTCACTTTCCAAATCGCTCGAAACCACGCCGGGCGATTATCAAAACGATAATAAAGATACACCAGAAACGGCGCATTTTTCTTTAATTTCGCCACACACGCCCGCAATCCTTCTTCGGTATCGGGGACGTGGTGCAAAACGCCTAGCGAATACCCGAAATCCTGCGAATTATCGTCAAGCGGAATCGCTTCGACACTTGCTTTGTGAAATTCGCAGTTATTAGAATCTTCTAAATTCTTCTTTGCAACTTCCAAAGCTTCGCTCGGGTCGATCAAATGAAGTGTCCCGACACGCGGCGCAACAAGTTTTGCCCAACGTCCGCTTCCGCAACCCAAATCGAAACCGACGGCTTTTTTTGGTAATTTCCCCCACGGAAAAATGTTGAAATAATTATCAAACATCTTTTCTTGTTCGTCTGTGGATAGCTCGGATTGGTCAAACCGCGACCATTCATCACCAAACCCCTCCACCACATTTTTATCTAAATTTGCTGTCATTCTCAATCAATAAATTCTTGAAACCAAAGCTCTAACATCAAAAGTGTCCATATCTGAAACGTATGATCCCGTTCCGAAGCTAAATGTTCGGTGACGTATTTTTCGACGACCCCTGGTTTCGCTATATTCCGTTTTGAAAATGTGTCGGAAAGCAAAATTTCCTTCACAAACTTCTTCATATCACCCCGAAACCATTTGCCGATCGGTACGCCAAATCCCATTTTACGCCGGTAAATAACCTCTCTAGGAACCAGTTTTGCAGCGACGCGCTTTAAAAGGGATTTGGTCTCGAATCGTTTCATCTTGATGTTTTCCGGCAGACTAGCCGCAAACTCTATCACTTTATGGTCAAGGAAAGGAGATCGAGCTTCCAAAGAATTCGCCATCGATGCAATATCAACTTTTACCAGCAAATCATTCGGCAGATACGTCATTTGATCGGTCAGAAGGGTTGCGTCAAGAACACCCGAACCATTTGCTTGCGAAAACCATTCTTCGAGAAATTTTATCGAATTATTACCCGAAACTGTCTCGCCAAAAGCCTCAGTGTATAGATCGTCTTTTGCTTTACCATAAAACGTCGACATCCAGCGAAAATACCTTTCGGTTTTCGGAAGAGACGCTGCCTTTAGAAATCTTTGAACATCTCGCACGCGGGATTTTTTTATTTCTGATGTTGGCAATAAATTTATCGGGGATTCGATAATAAGCTTGCGGGCGAACGCCGGAATTTTGTGATAAATTTCGGCAATTCGCATAGCCGCGTGGCGTTCGTAACCGGCAAAAGATTCGTCGCCTCCATCCCCGTTCAACGCAACCGTTACAAAGTTCCGCGTTTCTTTAGAAACGTAGTAGGTTGGAATAGCGGACGAATCCGCATAGGGTTCGCCATAATGCTTGACTAATTTCGGTAAAACTTCGAGAGCATTCGGCTTAACAATAAACTCGTTGTATTCCGCTCCGACGTGCCGGGCAACCTGCTTTGCGTATTTGAGTTCGCTGAAATCCTGCTCTTCAAAGCCGATCGAAAAAGTTTTGACCGGTTTTTCACTTTCCTGCGCCATCAATGCGACAACAACAGAAGAATCCACTCCGCCCGAGAGAAATGCCCCCAGCGGAACCTCCGAGATCAGGCGCAGCTTAACGGCTTCGCGTAAAATTCTTAGCGTTTCTTCTTCTGCTTCGGCCTGCGAAATTTTGATTTTCTTAGAAAAGTCGGGCAGCCAATATCTCTTCGTTTCGATCTCACCATTTTTCCAACGCAGCCAGTGTCCGGGTTCTAATTTACGAATTTGGTTAAATGCCGTCTGCGGCGCGGGAACGCACAGATATGTCAGATAACTGTCGATCGCATTGTAATCAACATCGCGGGAAATATCAGGATGCTTCAAAAGGGCCTGAAATTCTGAACCGAAAATCAGATCACCATTTGATTGATGAGAATAAAGTAAAGGTTTTTTCCCGACTCTATCACGGGCGATAAAGAGCGTTTTCTCAACGTCATCCCAAATGGCGATCGCAAACATTCCCCGTAGATGCTGAACACAATCGACGCCATATTTTTCATAGAGATGAAGGATTACTTCCGTATCGGAGTTAGTGTAGAACTTATCGCCGTCATCCTCTAAATCTTTGCGCAATTCCTGAAAGTTATAGATCTCGCCATTAAAAACAATTACTTTTGTCTTGTCATGATTGAATATCGGTTGTTGTCCGCCGGCAAGATCAATGATCGAAAGTCTACGCATCGCTAACCCGATGTTTTCCTTGACATAGAAACCATCTTCGTCGGGACCACGGTGCTCGATCTCCAAATTCATTCGCCCAAGAATTTCGCGATTGACCGCACCCGATTGTGAATTAGCAATGCCGACAATTCCGCACATAAATCAAAAGAAACTAACCGAGATACGCGAGTTAACGGGAAATTGATCGACGTGCATTCTTTCTAAGTTGGTTATCGAATCGGAGGATTTCAACATTTCTCAACGCCCTTTTGTTTTCTCGTTTCTCCTGAAACAATGTCCAACCTGCAGCAATAAAAATAAAAAGAAAAACCTGAATCTGGCACCTTTGCCGATAAGCCGTTCCAACATTCCCTTGAAAAAGCGAGTATGAAATTGACAACATTAAACTGAAAATGAGTATTCCCAATGATGGCCGTAATTTATTCTTAATTGAATAAATTAACCCCATAACCAAAAAAGGAATTAAGGAATACCAAAGCAAAACATCCGGAAGAGTAATCGACTGCCGCAGGCTCGCAAGCTGCCAGGGAAAAGGAGCGAAATAAAGGTAAACCAATCCAATCGGAATCGCGCTAAATGCACCCTCCGTTGTTGAGACATCGACATCTTTTGCAAACCCCGAGTTCGCAGTGGCTAGCCCGCCCCTGCTTACCTGAATCTTCTCAAGGCTGCCATATCTCTCAAAGTCTGATCCGGCATTCCTCAAAACTCCCAGATACATCAGCCCAAGACCCAAAATTATCGTGACGATTAGCCGTCGAATCATTGAAGTAGTGGAAGCGCCCATACCAACAAGAAACGTTCCAAAAATGGATGCAACGATCATGTAAAATACATAAAACCGCAACGATAAAACTCCGCCTAAAGCAACCATTAAAATAGCAACTGAGGTTGCACTGAATCTTTCTTGCAGTCTAATTACCATCGCAAAAGCCAGAACGATCAAAAAGATCATCAATCCATCTTTTAACAATTGTCCGGTCCAGATAATGAATGCAGGTGAGAAAGCCGCTAATATTGCAGCGGTCCGACTTAGCCTCACGTTGCCAAAGATCTTAAATGCAACAAAGTATAGTATTGGCGAAATTGCCGCTCCAATAACCGCACAAAAACACTGTGCTGCAAATATATTCTTCCCTACGAATGAATAAATTATCCCGACAAGGTAAATCATTCCCCAACCGACACCTCCCATTCTGTTGGTCAAGGTGGGATCAGATAATTCATGAAACGAATTTCCAAACCACGATTCCATTAGCAAATTGCCGTAGTCACTGTAAGAAATCGCATCTCCCCCAAAAAAATCGCGCATCTCAAAAGTATGGATGTAGACGCCAAATGCCAACCTAGCCAACAATGCAATAACAAAGACGCGAGACACAAACTGCCTATCCTTCGACAAATTCTCACTTATCAAATACAGTACAATCACAGATGGAATCAATGTAACCACCATTGCGGCATTACCGTCC
>JBGTGX010000096.1:0-4176 GCA_041746475.1 Pyrinomonadaceae bacterium
AGCAAATCTGCCGGAAGGGGTAGAGATGGTAATGCCCGGAGACAATATCGAGATGGAGATCGAATTGATCAATCCGATCGCAATGGAAAAAGGATTGAGATTCGCGATCAGAGAAGGCGGAAGAACAGTAGGCGCAGGCACGGTTTCTTCCATTGTTGAGTAAAGGGCGAACAATATGGTAAACGAAAAAATTCGCATCAAGTTAAAAGCATATGATCACCGGGTGTTGGATCAATCAACACAGGAGATCGTCGCGACGGCACAGCGAACCGGGGCGAGAATTGCCGGACCCATACCGCTTCCAACTGTGAAGAACAAATGGACGGTTTTACGTTCGCCGCACGTCGATAAGAAATCACGTGAGCAATTTGAGATTCGAACGCACAAGCGTTTGATGGATATTCTTGATCCGACTGCGGAAACGGTTGATGCATTAATGAGATTGGATTTGCCTGCAGGTGTTGACGTAGAAATTAAAGCGTTTGGCACATAGAATCGGCGACACCATCTGAAGAATTATTTTTGAGTTTCCGGTTGAGCCTTGGCAAAACAGTTAACTCGCAACATTAGACTTGAGGAAAAAAGGATGATTAACGGGATCATCGGTAGAAAACTTGGGATGACGCAGATCTTCTCCGAAGATGGAACGGTTACACCTGTAACTGTAATTAAGGCAGGACCTTGCGTTGTCACACAAACAAAAACGGCCAACGGGCGCGACGGATATAATGCGATTCAACTCGGTTTGGTGGAAGATAAGCCAATCCGTTTGAAAAACGTTACAAAGCCGATGCGCGGCCACTTTGAAAAAACCGGGGGGGGTGTTCCTCCGACACGGGTTCTCAGAGAGTTGAGGCTTGACAGTGAACCGGAAGTAGATGTCGGTGACCAAATCAAGGCAGACGTTTTTGAAGATGGCGACAGAGTCGAGGTCGAAGGAAAATCGAAGGGCCGCGGTTTCGCGGGTACAATCAAACGACACGGCTTTCAGCGCGGTCCGATGACACACGGTTCGATGAATAAACGTCGTCCGGGTTCGATCGGGCAGTCGGCGACACCGTCGAGAGTTCTAAAAGGAACGAAATCTTCGGGACATATGGGTGACGCCCGTGTAACGGTAAGCGGTCTTACAATCGCGAAGGTTGAATTGGAAAATAACCTGATCATGGTGCGCGGAGCTGTTCCGGGTCCAAATGGCGGCTTGGTTATTCTTAAGAAATCGGAAAGAAAGAGAAAGAAAAGTTAGGTGAATCAGCGGCTCAGGCCGCAAGCACTAACTGAAAAGGACGGAGTAAATTATGCCTTCCGTAAAGGTTCGCAATTTGAAGAATAAGGAAGTCGGCGACATCACGTTGTCCGATGCAGTGTTTAACGTTGAGTTGAATGAGGGTTTGATCCACGCAGCCGTGAGAAATTACCTGGCCAATGGTCGCCAGGGAACTGCGAAAACGAAAACACGCGGTGACGTACGGGGTGGCGGTAAAAAACCATGGAGACAAAAAGGAACCGGTCGGGCGCGTGTCCATTCCATTAGATCACCTTTATGGCGCGGCGGTGGTCGAGTTCACGGTCCGGTACCAAGAGATTGGTCATATAACATACCGAAGAAAATGCGGCGCGGTGCTCTCAGGTCAGCACTTTCAGAAAGATTGCGCGAAGAAAACATAATCGTTCTCGATGAGTTCGTTTTGAGTAATCCGAAAACAAAAGATTTTGTTTCAATAATGAAAACGCTTGAATTGGCGGACGCAAAGAAACAAACAAAAACCTTGATAGTAGATTCTCTCGACAATGCAAATTTGCTTTTGGGGTCGCGGAACGTAAAAAACGCCAAGGTTGTAAATAGCTACGGTGTAAACATCTACGATCTTGTTTATCACGAAAAAATAGTTATTTCGAAAGCGGCTGTTGAGGAATTGAACGAACTGCTTGATCCGAAGCGCGAAAAGAAAGCAGCAATTAAGGAGGCGACATAGTATGGAAAAGATGAATGTATGGACGGTTTTGAAGTCGCCGATCATCACGGAAAAATCGGTTCTTCTCAAGGAACAATCGGCTGACGAAGGTGAAGGTCAGATCCTTACGTTTCGTGTAGCGCGAAAAGCCGGCAAGGAAGATATACGAAAAGCGGTCGAAGAAATTTTTGGTGTAAAAGTTGCGAAAATCCGCACAATGCACTATAGCGGAAAGATGAAGCGTCAAGGACGTTATGAAGGACGACGGTCAGCATGGAAAAAGGCTTACGTCACACTGAAAGCGGGCGAACCGCATGTTGATTACGCTGAAGCGATATAGATATTGATTAGACAACCATTGACGAGATTTGAGCTATGGCAGCAATTAGAAAATTAAAACCGACATCTCCGGCACGACGCTATCAAACGTATTTAACGCGTGAGCAGCTGACTAAAGGCGCGCAACCGGAAAAGTCTTTACTGGAACCGAAAAAGAGAATATCGGGTCGGAATAACGACGGGCGAATCACCGTTCGCCGCCGTGGCGGCGGACACAAGCGTCATTATAGGATCATCGATTTTAAGCGCGACAAAACGGATATTCCGGGTAAAGTTACGCAGATCGAATACGATCCAAATCGTTCGGCACATATAGCATTGATCACTTATCTCGATGGCGAAAAGCGATACATTTTAGCACCGGCTAATCTCGAAGTTGGTCGCCAGGTGATGAGCGGTGCGGAAGCAGATATCCTTCCGGGAAACGCATTGCCGATCTTGAATATTCCGCTTGGTACGGAAGTTCACAATATTGAAATGCGACCGGGAAAAGGCGGGCAATTGGTTCGCTCAGCGGGCGGATACGCGCAAGTAGTCGCGAAAGAAGGTAAATACGCTCAGCTAAGAATGCCGTCAGGTGAGGTTAGAAAAATTCCGGTAGTTTGCATGGCGACGGTTGGAATGGTTGGAAACCGTGAGCATGAAAATGTTTCACTTGGTAAGGCGGGACGAAGCCGTTGGAAGGGGCGCCGGCCAAAAGTCCGGGGAGTTGTAATGAATCCGGTCGATCACCCGCATGGTGGCGGTGAAGGAAAAACATCCGGCGGACGTCACCCGGTTACGCCGTGGGGTAAACCGACAAAGGGATATAAGACACGAAGAAACAAGCGCACGTCTTCGATGATCGTGCGAGACAGAAGAAGGAAATAATTTACAATTTTGGGTTTACGATTTGTACTTTACAAACCGGTCGAATTCGAAAATATCAAATTGGAAGTAAAATATGCCACGTTCAGTAAAAAAAGGTCCTTTTATAGATTTAAGCATTCAAAAGACATTGAAGCGGATCGAAGAAGGCGGCGCGAAACCCCAGGCGATCAAAACCTGGTCGAGACGCTCGACGATAACGCCCGATATGGTGGGTTTGACATTTGGTGTGCATAACGGACGGAGACATATCCCTGTTTATGTAACTGAAAACATGGTCGGACACAAGCTTGGCGAATTCTCTCCGACACGAATGTACAAAGGACACCCGGGAACAAAGGCGGAGAAGGCTGCGAAAAGGAAGTAACCATTAGAGGTCTTCGGAACAAATAAGATTATGGAAGCAGTAGCAAAAACAAAATACTTAAAGGGCTCGCCGCGGAAAGCACGGCTGGTAATCGATCTTGTTCGCGGCAAAAATGTTGCGCAGGCTTTGGCTATTTTGAAATTTACAAACAAGCGTGCAGCTACTCCGGTTGCGAAGTGTATTCGTTCGGCGGTTGCAAACGCAACTTATTCGGCTGAGCAGCAGAATATCGCGATCGATCCGGATGATCTGTGGATCAAGACATGCTATGTCGATATGGGGCCGACGAAAGGCAGGAAGCGACTTCGACCAGCGCCGCAGGGAAGGGCCTATCAGGAAAGGCGCCACTATTGTCATATAACGATTGAATTGACGAGTGAAGCACTCGAAATCAAAGAAGAGGACCGGAAGAAAAAGGGCAAAAAGGCTGAGGCAAAAATGAAAGACGGCACGGCTGCGAAACCCGCGAAGAAGAAGGAAAAAAGTAAGAAAGCTCCGGAAGAAAAGCTAGAGACGTCGACAACGGAAGTTGAAGGGGCAAAGAAGGAAGCAAAAGAAGCTCCGAAACCTGCCGCGAAAAAAGCTGAGAAGGCGGAAAAGAACCAGGCCGAAGATAAGAAAGTGAAAGCTCCGGTTGAGGAGGAAGCT
>JBGTGX010000097.1:0-28087 GCA_041746475.1 Pyrinomonadaceae bacterium
TGCAAAATTAGTTCCCGCGCCGGCACAAACGCCGTTGACGGCAGCTATAAAAGGAATCGGAGTTTCTCGAATGAGTGTAATTACCTCGTGCAACGCAGCCAACGGTTCTTCCAAAAAAGCTTCGATCCTGCCTTCTTGTTCCCACATCGAACGCATTTCGCGTAAATCCCCGCCGGCACAAAACGCCCTCCCCGAACCCGTCAATACGACCGCTCGTGCCTTATCCTCGATGGCTTTTTCGATCGCCGAACGCACGTCTTTGGTCAACTGAAGCGACAAAGCGTTTAAAGCCTCTGGGCGATTAAAGGTGATGATCGCAACATTTTCATCTAACTTATATTCGACGGTTTCAAACATTTTTAATAGATCTATCCAGCCTTAGTTTTTGAACGGCTTGCCTGAAAACAATCTTTACATAATACCGAACGCCCGACCTTTGGCTGAAATGGAACGGTATCGTGTTTTCCGCAATGGTCACAAACAATTTCAAAACGCTTGGGAGCATCTTCGCGCCTCGCCGCCTTCTTACTCCGGCATGCGGAACAACGCTGAGGCGTCATCATATTGCGCTGATAAAATTGTTCCTGTTCTTTCTCGCTAAAAATAAATATTTCCTTGCACTGAATACACGGAATTTCTACTTCGGGCATTGATTTTCTCCCATGGTACTAAACATTCTATTTGAAAAGTTTACCATAAAAGCGGTCAGCATAAAGTGAAGTCAATTTTCATCCATGAAGCGCTGCAACATGGTTCCTGACGGTCTCGCCAAGCGTTTCGAGATTGTAGCCGCCTTCCAATGACGAAACGATCCGTCCGCTGCAAACCTCATCAGCCCATTGTTTTACTGTTTTTGTAAGCGCTGTATAATCAGCATCTTCCAGCATTAGCTGACCTAAGGGGTCAGTTAGATGCGCGTCAAAACCTGCCGAGATGAAAATGAGATCCGGCTTAAAACTTTTGCTAATATCGCCAATTGCGTTCTCAAACATCCGGCGCTGCTCCTTTGCGGAAACTCGCGCCTTGACCGGAACATTCAACGTTAGGCCGCGACCCCGACCATACCCGGTTTCACCGCGGCTTCCGGTTCCGGGATACCAAGGATATTGATGCATCGAGAAAAAATATACGCTCGGATCATCATAAAAAATCCCCTGAGTTCCATTGCCGTGGTGCACATCCCAATCGATGATCGCAACACGTTCAATCTCCTTGTACCTGTTTTGCGCATACCTTGCCGCCACCGCCACATTATTAAATAAACAAAACCCCATCGCATTTTCAGCTGTCGCATGATGCCCGGGCGGACGCACCGCGATGAACGCATTTTTTGCCTCATCATTCATCACCGCGTCCACACCTCGGCAAACTCCCCCCGCCGCATAAATAGCTGCCTCAAACGACTTCATCGATATCATCGTGTCATTGTCGAGTGCTTCAAATCCTCTACCAAAAGCACTTTCCACAAGCTTGTAATGATCTTTGGTGTGCGCTGCCTGGATAATTCCTTTTGAAATCTCCTTAGCCTCGAGCACGGTTAGTAAATTCCAAAGCTGCTCGTCGCCCTTCAGAGCTTTCATGACGGCTTCGTAGCGCCTGGGTGTCTCCGGATGACCTACTCCCGTATCGTGTTGTTTATAAATAGGATGGTGAATAAGTGCAGTCTGCATAGAGAAAATCTATCACAGATTTCTGCGGGATAAATGCGCAAAATACGAATTATCTTTGCTGAACTCTCTTTTTCTTCGAACCGTCTCGTTCGTTTAAAAACACTAGATAATGACTATTTCTCTGTCCCGTAAATAACTGACTTAGGTCGAAAAGTCAGCCAGGCGAACGCAAAATAATCGCCATGTTGAATACGAGTGAGTTGTTTTCCTTTTAGTTTTCCTTCAACCGCTTGACCAAGAACATTCCAACGCGAATTAGTTTTATCATCGAAAAATGCTCCTTCTTTATAATTGAAATTCAGCTTCTCGCCATCAATTTCTCTAACAAAAACTCCAGTCGCACCTACATCTCTCGATTCCTCTATTTGTCTCTGGTCGAGCGCAGATTTCGCACCGTCATCATGGAATATCACGAGGCTTTTCGATTCTACCGTGTCATTAATAACGCGTTTCTTTCGCGAAACTGAATACGGATAGACCTTACTTTGATCACCTACTTCGACAACTATTACTTTCTCCATAGGTCGGAGCCGCCCCTCATCTTTTCCAACGGGAAAAAAAGGTTTTTGATTCACATTGTCATAGCCAACGTAAGGATTTCGACCGTAATCACGCTTGTAGCCCGTTGCTTTCGACACTATCAAACCATTCGGATATGCCTCGGCAAACTGCTCAAAACCTACGATCTGCGCAGGGAGCTGTTTGAGTTTAATGCCCGTAAGATCTCCCACGATTGCTTCGCCCGTGATCTGCTGCCACCAGCTTTCCGTCTCACGGTCAAACATGATCATATCGGAATGCCGCAGCATTCCTGTAACACCAAAAGTGTAAGTCTTTCCTTCGACTCTTCGGTCGAAAGCGATCGCCGAATAGCAAAGCGGGCAAAACGTCACCGAAACAGGGGTTCCGTCAAAGTCATGATTAATTATCTCGTGCCAAATCAAAATTTGAAGCGGATAAGCGCGCGCGTCGCCTCCAATTTCAAGAGAAATCACAGGTTCTTTCGGCCCGAGCCAGCTTCGAGCTTCGCTGATCGAAATAAACTTTGGATCATCCAAAGCCGGTATCCCGTCTTTTGGCGGACCGCCAGATCGCACCTCTTTAAGATCGATAGAGCGCTTTGCGGTATTGGTTTTCCAACCCGGGATTCTCTCAAGCGCTTGATCGACCTCACCTTGCGAGTTTGCGCAAACCGCCAAGAACGAAACCAAAATCGCGACAAAAATCAAACTCACAAACCTGTCTAGCATAAAAACTCCTTAGAAATATCTTTCCAAAGTAATTGCAAATAAGCGCCTTGTTTATTCCTTTTGGAAATTCCAGCGTAAACGTCATAGAATCTTTTTCAGCTTCCTTCGAAAAATATCAATGGCAAATGCAGTAAAAACAATTCGAGTAATTGATTCGCATACGGGCGGCGAGCCAACTCGCGTTGTCATCGATGGTTTTCCAGATTTGGGCGATGGCTCAATAGCGAGAAGACTGGAAGTTTTTCGCGCCAGGTACGATTATCTTCGTTCGGCAGTAGTCAACGAGCCGCGTGGGCATTCCGCGATTGTGGGAGCCTTATTGTGCGAACCAGACGACCTTAGCTGCGATGTAGGCGTAATCTTTTTTAATAATGTCGGCTATTTGAAAATGTGCGGGCACGGCACAATTGGATTAATCAAGACGCTCGAATTTTTAAAAAGAATTCGGCCGGGAAAAACCAGAATTGAAACCATGGTTGGGGTTGTTGAAGCTGAGCTAGATGCTGGAGGCTTCGTAACAATCAGAAATGTTCCGAGTTATCGTTTTGCAAAAGACATCGAAGTCGAAGTCGAAGCTCACGGCAAGGTAAAGGGCGATATCGCTTGGGGCGGAAACTGGTTTTTCCTCATCGAAGAACATTCATTAAAACTTGATCTAGGCAATTTGGAAACTCTCCTTAGGTTTACATCAAGTGTTCGGTATTCGCTTGGCCGCGATGGAATAACGGGCGAAAACGAGGGTGAAATCGATCATATAGAGATTTTTGCTCCCAGCGAAAATGCAGATAGTCGTAATTTTGTGCTGTGTCCCGGAATGGAATACGACCGAAGCCCGTGCGGCACGGGTACAAGTGCAAAGCTTGCCTGTCTTTACGAAGACGGCAAATTGCAGGAGGGTGAAATCTGGCGGCAGGAGAGCATTTTGGGCAGCGTTTTTGATGGAAGCGTAAGAGTTGTTGACGGGAAAATCATACCGTTAATAAAAGGAACGGCATTTGTTACTGCTAAAAATGACCTCATTATTAATGAAAACGATCCTTTTCGTTATGGAATTTAAAGCTTTTCCAAATGTTTCTGAGTTTCGCAGTTAACAGTTGCGACACAAATGTTGCAAAACTTTTGCTAACGCTTTCAGTGCAGCTCGATCATCAATGCCCTACGACATTGTAATAGATGGAGGCGGAATTATTGGCGCGGCGTGTGCTTTCCGACTTTCTTCAGAAGGCCTAAAAGTCGGTCTCATAGAAGCAAACGAAATCGCGGGTGTACGACTTCTGCCGGCACGGGCCATATTGTGGTGATGGACGATTCCGAAGCGCAATTTGCTCTGACGAACGAAAGTAGATAAACATAAGTTTTATTTAACAGGGATGAAAGGGAATGGAAAATTTCAAATTTCAGATCGATAATCCATAAAACAACAGAAAAGCCATATCTATCGCGTTCATCCCTGTTAATTATTTGCCCAGCGTTCTCGGCGTTAAGATCTTTTTTAGGAGCAATAGGAATATATGAATTGGAAAGGCGTGATGCCGGCAATAACAACGTGTTTTGACGAGAATTTGCAGATTGATCATGAGTTTACGACGATGCACGTTAAATGGCTGGTTGAAAATGGGGCTACAGGTATCGTTACAAACGGGAGTCTGGGCGAAGGAGCAACCCTAACTTTTGAAGAAAAAGTATCACTATGGAAGACGTGCGTTGAGGCCGTTAGTGGCCAAGTTCCGGTTATTCCGGCGATTGCATCGTTAAGCACTCAAGATGGCATCAGACAGGCGAAAACCGCCGAAGAAGCGGGTTGTGAAGGATTAATGGTCTTGCCTCCGTATGTTCATAAAGGCGATTGGCGGGAGATGAAATTTCACGTCTCGGAAATAATCAGAGCGACTCCACTTTCCTGCATGCTTTACAATAATCCAATCGCTTACGGAACGGATTTTTTGCCCGAGCAAATTGCAGAATTAGCTGGTGGGCATGCCAATCTCCAGGCCGTTAAAGAATCAAGCGGCGATGTTCGTAGAATTACAGCGATCAAGACTTTGCTCGGGAATCGTCTGGCAGTTTTTGTAGGACTTGATGATGTTGTCGTTGAAGGGATCAATACCGGTGCTACGGGTTGGATCGCCGGATTGGTCAACGCAATGCCAAAAGAATCGGTCGATCTTTTCAACTTTGCGATCCAAGGCGAAAGTGAAAAAACGTTTGAATTATACCGTTGGTTTTTGCCGCTTTTAAGGCTTGATACTGTGCCGAAATTTGTGCAGCTTATTAAGTTAGCACAGGAAAAGGTCGAGATGGGAAATGCCCGCGTTCGTCCGCCGAGGCTTGAAATCATTGGTGAAGAATTGGATGAAACGGTGCGGATTATTGATACGGCACTGGCGACCAGACCAAATGGGAGTTCTCCCGCAAAGGTCGCTGAGTAAGAAACAGCAAAGAACGCAAAGAAAAGGAATCGGGATCAACAATTCCGAAATGGGACAGAATCCTAGATCTTAGCGAGCTTTGCGAAAACCTTTGCGTGCTTCGCGGTTAAAAAAAACAAAATGAATTTAACAGGAAAATCAATTATCGGCTTTTCACGCGGAAGCGAAAATCCGAAAACGTTTACGGCATTTGATCCCAAAACGGGTGAGGCGGTTGAACCGCATTTCCACTCAGCAACGAACGAGGAATTAAATAAAGCTGTAGATCTGGCTGATGAAGCCCGTATTAAATATGGCAAGGTATCGGGCAAGGAAAAAGCGAAATTTTTACGGCGAATTGCGGAAAACATCGAAGCGATAGGCGATGATCTAATCGAAAGAGCGACACTTGAAACCGGTCTTCCGAATCCTCGTTTCGTAGGCGAACGCGGTCGCACGTGTATGCAATTACGGATGTTTGCAGATTTATTGGAAAAAGGCGACTGGGTTGACGCGCGACTTGATTTACCTGATCCTGATCGCGAGCCAACGCCAAAGCCCGACATTCGCTCGATGCTTCGACCGTTGGGTACGGTCGCAGTTTTTTGTGCGAGTAATTTTCCGCTGGCTTATTCAGTCGCTGGCGGCGACACCGCATCAGCGCTCGCCGCGGGTTGTCCCGTTATCGTAAACGCACACTCCGCGCATCCGGGAACAGCCGAACTGGTTGGCATGGCGGTGTCCGAAGCAGTAAAGGCCTGCGCATTGCCTGAAGGCGTTTTTAGTTTACTTTTTTCGAGTGATTACGAAATCGGTCAATCTTTGGTAAAACACCGTCACGTTAAAGCAGTTGGTTTTACAGGCTCTCGCAAAGGCGGACGCGCGTTGATGGATATCGCCGCTTCTCGCGAAGAACCTATCCCGGTGTATGCAGAAATGAGCTCGGTCAATCCGATTTTCATATTGCCGAGCGCGATGCTTGAGAATTCTTCAACTATAGCAGAGGGATTACACAATTCGGTAGTAACCGGCGGCGGACAGTTTTGCACGAAGCCCGGGATAGTTGTTCTCCCCGAGACCGTTGCAACAAAATCTTTTAAAGTGAAATTTGAAGAGCTAATTTCCGCTACGAGTGAGCATCCGCTTCTGACCGAAGGGATACAAGAAAGCTTTAAGCAAATGAGCAAAGAGAGAGATCTGGGAATGGTCGAAGCCGCAAACGATCTGGACGGTTTTGATGTAAATCCTTCAACCTTTGAAACAAACGCCAAGGAATTTCTCGCCGATGAAAGCTTGAGCGATGAGATATTCGGTCCTACAACACTTCTTGTCCAGTCAGAAAAACGGGAAGAACTTTTCGAAATCGCACGTAATATGGAAGGCCAGCTTACGGCAACGGTTCACGGAGCACCTAAGGATCTGATCGAATATTCGGATCTGATTGCGATCTTGGAAACAAAAGTGGGGCGATTGATCTTTAATGGTTACCCAACCGGGGTTGAGGTTGGCGATGCGATCGTCCATGGCGGAGCGTATCCGGCGACATCGGATTCACGGACAAGCGCAGTCGGCACCCGCGCAATCAGACGTTTTTGCCGCTTCGTATGCTACCAGAATTTTCCCGATAGCTCTCTACCGGATGAATTGAAGGAGCGAAATCCACTTGGAATTTCGCAAATGGTTGATGGTGAAATTCTGAGAAATAAAGATTAAGAGGTTATGAACGCGAATACTAAAGGAAGCCAATTGGGACATTGAATTATTCAAAATGCAATTTTTATCACTTCGTTTACCGACTTTTTCGCGTCCTTTACGTATTCGCAGCGTAGAAACCATTATTCAGAATCCACGCCCGCAGCTTTCATTACAAAATCCGGAACTTTTGGCTCGGTCGGTAAAATATTTTCTCGACCCATTTCGAGTGCCCAACGGTGGAGCCATGAAATTCCTGCATTTCGTACAAACGTGTCGGGCAATTTATAAGCCTTATCCTTCAATGCTTCTTCGAGCGTTATAAATTTGTAACCGCGGCTTTTATACATTTTCGCAACGCCGTCAAAATAATCTGCATTGATTGAATTTGCGTGAAGAAGTAGGGTTTGCTTAATTTCGTATCCGAGAATTTTTTTCGATTGACGTTCCCAATATTCCGTTTTCGCCTCGAGATATGGAACGTACGACTTCCCGATTGCGCTCTTCAGCCTTTTGTCGTTTTTCTCAATTGCATTGTCGTAGGCACGAGCAAAAACCCAATCGGAATTATCGATCGTAACGGGCGCGATGACGTATCCGTGTTCGGCGAGAAATTTGTCCAGGCCAGCTTTTATCTCCAAGCTCAACCCGGTGTTCAAGAACGGATGTCGAAAATAACGGATCTCGTTACCCTTCGTCGCCATCAATTTCCGCGAAACGATCTCGCCTTTTAGTATTTCCGCTTCATATTTTTCAAGCGGATTTTTATTTAGACTCAGATGCGAGAAAGTATGGTTACCGAGTGTTAACCCGGCATCGATCCATTGCTGGAGGAGAGCGACCTCCGCATCGATCAGTTTTTCGTCCGTATACAATTTATTTTCGTTAACGAAACCAATCGCGGGAATTTTTTCTTTTGTAATTTGCCGAAGAAGTTTCGTAGTAATTTGCTGTCGTTTTTTTAGATCGCTGTTTTTCACAACTACGGGCAAATCATCTATTGTTACGGCGACGAATCTCGCTGTTTGGGCATTTCCGCTAATGAGTAAAATGAGCGGTAAAAGAAGTGTCAGAATTTCCTTTTTCATAAATCGTCTGCTCACCTGCTTTGTGCGGGATTCGGTATGATCATCTGGCAAAAACCTGCGAAAAATCTGCAAATGCTTTAAACTCGAGAGCGTTTCCCGCAGGATCCAGAAAAAACATTGTCGCCTGTTCGCCTACTTCTCCTTCAAAACGTATTTTAGGCTCAATTACAAACTCAATGCCTTTCGATCTTAGTTTCTCCGCAAAACCTTTCCATTCATCCATCTGCAGTACGACCCCAAAATGCGGCACGGGGACGGCGTCCGAATCTACCTTGTTTCGGTGAACGACACCTGGGCTTTCCGCAAGATGAGCTACTATCTGATGTCCGAAAAGATTGAAATCGACCCACCGTTCGGAGCTCCTTCCCTCTTCGCATTCGAGGACGCCGGCATAGAACTCGCGGGCTTCATCCAAATTATCGACCGGAAATGCGTAATGAAATAAGTTTCTCATAGCTCATCAAAAACTAAACGGGATATTTTTCAACTAGTTAAATGTTGGTACGCAGAACAAAAACAGATGGTTCGCCGGACCATAATGCGTTACTCATTTATTTTTGGGTCTATCCTCGACACAAAAAATCATATAAATGTATTTGTCTGTCTTCGTTAGCGCTACGTCGACATTTTTCGGGCTAATCGGGTAAATATAATTCAGCCTGCTCAAATTATTAATAGTTTTCTTCAAGTTTTTCTTCGTAAAAATATCTCCCTCAGAAAATGTTAATCCCTTTCTTAGGTCTCGATCTCTTACATATGTATTTCCCACGAACTCGATTCGCGCTACACGGAAAGGTTCCGAGTCGGCTTTATCAATTATCGTCAACTTTTCCTTCTTTGGTTGGTCACAGGTGTAGACTTTCCCGCGTTCGGTCGTATTTTGTGCAAAAACAAGAATACTGGTGAATGCGATCAATAAAAAGAAAAAAGGAATATTTATATACTTCATTATCGCCGCCATGAAAACTACTATTCCCTGACCGTTTTTGTAAGTTGTCGAATCGCCCCCAAATGATAAGCGGTATGCGCAACGATCGCTATTGATTCGCCGATGTTATCCTGATTCCAGATTCCAATTTCCGCGAAGCAGCGTAAAACATTCTCGTAGGACTTTCGCATTCCGGTTTTCAAAATTTCCCATTCATCTTCGTCGACGGTTTCAATTAACCAACTCTGCTCCCAGTTTACGTTCTCCGTTCTGCCGTTTATGAATTCTACGAGGCGATCGAGATAAAATTTTGTGTGCTCGGTATGGGCCGCGATGGTCGTGCCTAAAGATTCTTTTGAAGCTCGATCGGCAGAAACGCTTTCGAGCGTCATAAATACGCCGGCTCCTCGATCCAGATAGACGCTTCCCTCGTTGATCGGCGAGCCTTCGAAAGTTTCTCGCAATATCACCAGTATATCCTTCAGGAAATCTTCTTTGCTGATCGTATTTTCAAGTGTATTCATCTTTTGTTACCCTTTTTATAACGTTTAAACCATGGAAAATATAGAAAAGTTTATCAATAGCATCAGAGAAAGCCTAAGCAAAAAAACTTTTGTAAAGCTTACTTTAGGCAAGTATAAGGGTGATGATAAACATCTGCAAAGAATTCTTATTCGCAGAATCAAAACCAAGAAAGGGATTCGCTTATTTTACCTTTATCGTTATGAAACCCGTGATACTGCAAAAAACTATGCCGTTGATGAAGGAATAAAGTTGCTGAGTGGTCTTCTTGCAAAAAGCTTTTTCGCAGGACATTTGTTTACTACGGAAAATGACTTTCAGCTGGACCTTGGGCGAAAGGGAAAATCCCGTCTAAACGTCGGAAAGCCGACCTTTAAATCAATACCAAAGCTTGATCATGACCGCGAAAAAAAAAGCTTTGTTAGCAAAGACAGTTTTTACTTAAAAGCGCTCGGAATCACAAATGACGAAGGAAGGGTACGCGCTAAACAACTGGATAAATGGAAACAGATAAACAAGTTTGTCGAAACCCTTGGAAATCTTGTTGAGGGTTCGGATCTCAAGGACAAACGAGAGATCAACCTCGTCGATATGGGTTGCGGCAAAGGATATCTTACTTTCGCCGCTTACGATTATTTCGCCAATAGCCGCGGCGTACAAGTGAAGATCACCGGTGTCGATACAAAGAAAGAACTCGTCGGTCTTTGCAACGATATTGCGCGTTCGGGCGGTTATGACGGACTCGAGTTTGTTTGCGGGTATATTGATCTATTTGATGTTCCGGACACCGATATACTGATAGCGCTCCACGCGTGCAACGTCGCCACTGACGCCGCGATATTTAAGGGGATCAAAGCAAAAGCAAAATTAATTGTCGTAGCTCCATGCTGTCATCAGGAACTTCGACCTCAAATCAAACCGCCCGAACTATTACGCAACATTCTAAAACACGGGATCTTGCTTGAGCGCGAAGCGGAATCTATAACCGATGGTTTGCGCGCGCTGCTTCTCGAAAGCCGTGGCTATACGACGAAGGTTTTCGAATTTGTCGCGACCGAACACACTCCCAAAAACAATATGATCGTCGGGCAATACACGGGCGCCACCCCTGTCGGCAAAAACTTAGAAAATGAGATTCGCGAAATAAAAGATTTCTATGGAATAACCGAGCAAAAATTAGAATCGCTTCTGAAAGGTAAAGCCCAATAATCTAAATCGAAGATACCGCGGCTAAATGTGGTCTCATTCTTGCTTAAATAGTTGAGTGGGTTTGACTAACGATAAACGCAATTTCCAAAAAAAACCCCGCATTAAAAGGCATTTCAGAAAATGGAGGCTTCTGTTTTAAAAAAAACTGTCAGTTTTTGTTATGAAACAAGTGCCGCTTTTTGTCATTCTCGCACCATTATCTAAATAAATACTGCCGAATTTCGGAAACGCCCCCAAAATAAAGTTATGAAAATTGAGTTTGCAGAAGAAGCTAAATCCATCCCCTTGTCCGAGTTGATAAGCGCTGAAGAATCTATAGAAAGTTCTTCGCCCGAAGTAGGCAAGTTGCTAAAGGAAGGTATTGAGGCCGCGCAAAGTGGTGATCGCGCCGAAGCACGAAATTTACTTCTCAAGGTTACGGAAAGGGAACCGGAAAACGAGACCGCCTGGATGTGGCTCGCGTCGATAAGCGAGTATCCCGAGGAACTTCTAATTTTTTTGACAAATGTGCTGAATGTAAATGCTGAAAACGAAAGAGCACTCAAATGGATCGAAGAAACCAAGGCACTTCTCGCAAAGACCTTTGTAAAACGCGGAATAGATTCCGAAAAAGAAGGCAAAAAAGAATTCGCGAAGCAGTGCTTTTTACAAGCGATCGTACATGATGGGAAATGCGAACTTGCCTGGATGTGGCTTGCCTCCGTATCCGACTCAGATGAAGAAAAGGTTTCACACTTACGCAAGGTTCTTAATATCAATCCTGAAAACGAAAAGGCAACTGCGTCGCTTGAACGGGCGAAAACTCGAATCGCAAATGCCAGCCTGGCGAAAGCAAAATCTGCATTTTATGAAGGCGAACGCGAAAAAGCGGAAAAATTTGTCGATGCATGTTTAGCGAGTTACCCGAAATTTGAAGAAGCCTTGATCCTAAAATCAGAACTTGCTGAATCGAATGAAGAGAAAATCGCTTGCCTGAATAGCGTCCTCGAAATAAATCCCGGAAATGAAAGTGCACTGGCTTCCTTGGAGACTGCGAAATTTGATTGGGTAATTTCGGTGTTGTCCTCTGCAAAGGCTGCTCTTGAAGACGGAGAACCAAAAAAAGCAAATGAACTATTGGACAAAGTTATAGAAGATTCACCAAATTTCATCGACGTATGGCTCATGAAGGTGGATATCGCCGATTCGGTCGAAGAAAAAATCCAGCACTTGAATCACGTGCTCGAGATCGATCCCGAAAACGAGTTTGCGATACAAAGTCTCGAAATACAAAAATCGGAAAGGGCAAAATTATTAGTTAATGAGGCAAAAAACGCTTTATCCAAAAATGAGAAACCAAAAGCTTCTGCGTTAATTGAAAAGGCTCTTGAAAGTGCACCGGATTTGGAAGAGGCGATTCTTCTGAAATGTGAATTGATCGAATCACTCAAAGAGAAGACCGAGCTTCTGAATTTCGTCCTTAGCAAGAACCCAAAAAGTGAAGTAGCTCTCGAACAACTCAAAAAGGTTGAAGACGAGACTCTGCAAAAGCTCATTGCCGACGTTCAAAACGCCATCGAAGCCGATCAAAGGCAAGATGCCCGCGAAATGCTTCAAACGGCAATCAAAATTGCGCCCGCGGACGAAAAGGTTTTATTTCTTAAATACAGATTAAGCGACACTTTGGCGAATCGTGCCGCGATGATTGATGAGATTCTCGCAATAAATCCGGAGAATTCCGATGCACTACAGGCTTCTCGCGATCTAAACATGGAATTTGCCGAATATTCCTTCGGACAGGCCAGCGCGGCAGCCGCTTCAGGTGATAAATCTCAAGCGGAATCCTTTCTGGACGAAGCGTTTGGTTACGAACCAAACCTTGAACAAGGATGGTTGCTGAAGGCACATCTGGCAGATTCGTTTGACACAAAAATCGAATGTTTCGAACGAATTTTGAAGATCAATCCTGAAAATAATGTTGCGCAAGCTAATTTTTTATCGCTGAAATCTTTTGTCGAAAGCTCGGCAGTAGAAGCAAATTTAGGATCGAACGATGAATTTTCCGAAAACGATTCGGAATCGGTTGATCAAGAATGGGTTGATGGTGATGCCGTACCGGAGTCAATAGAAGTCGATGTTAGCGACGTCGAATCGATCGAATATGACGACGCGATTGTCGCGGAAGACGAAGAGTTTGTATATGAACTCTCGGAAGAGGATTCTAGTGGATCATCTCCTGCCTTGGACGCAGTTTTCGACGAACGAAACGCCGGTAAAGATGGTTTTGACGACGACGCTCCGATTTCTCCTATAACAATGCCGGATTCATCAAACGAACTATATACGGCCGATGATGCTTCTGATGAGGAATTCGATGATATAAGTGACGATTCGTTGATCGAAGTAAATAACAAATACGCTGAGAATGGAGACAGCAATCACCATAGAGCCGGCTCATCAGTAAAACGGGTTCTCGTTGTGGACGATAGCGCAACAATTCGAAAACTCATTTCAGGAAAGCTAAAAAAGAGCGGACTTGAAACAATTTGTGCCGTCGATGGTGTCCACGCGCTCGACATACTCGAAGAATTAATTCCTGATCTCGTTTTGCTCGATATTGCGATGCCGCGGATGGATGGTTATCGGGTCTGCAAGATGATTCGTGAAAATGAAGCAACGAAAGATATACCTGTGATAATGGTTTCGGGTAAAGACGGGTTTTTCGATAAAGCTCTCGGAAAGCTTGCAGGCTCAACCAGCTATATTTCCAAACCGTTCGGTCCTGAAGCTCTGATGAAGATCGTTAACGAACATCTTACTTAGGCGGAATACTCGGACGAATTTCCACCTTACTTGGTAAACTTCGGGATTCCTGTTTCAGTAAATCCAGTACCGTTTGTGCTATATCAGCTGGCTGCAATTGCCACGCCTTTTCATCAGAAATTTTGTCACCGCCGAATTCTGTATTTACTGAACCCGGACAAATATAGCTAACCTTAATCCCATCGTGCCTGACTTCCTGCATCAATGCCTCGGTAAAACCATTTAAGCCAAACTTCGAAGCATTATAGGCGGCCATTTTTGGATGAGCGTTTTGTCCGGCAAGCGACGAAATATTTATGATGTAACCGCCACCGCTTTGTTTGAGAAGTGGAACCGCGTAGTGGCAAGTATAATAAACGCCAAGCAGGTTTGTTTCCACTACCGCACGAAAATCTTCCGGCATCGTTTCCTCGACCGTTTTTCCAAATAGTCCGATCCCTGCATTGTTGATCAAGAAATCAATGCCCCCAAATTTGCGGGCGCACTCTTCAAGCATCATCCTTACCTGGATTTCACTTCTGACATCGCAGATTTCTCCACCAACCGTTCCAAACCGTTCGAGGTCAGCTAAGGCATTTCGCAACGAAGCTTTTTCACGCCCGCAAATAAAAACGGTTGCGCCGTGTTTTAACAACACTTCTGCAACCGCTTTTCCAATTCCCTTAGTTCCACCTGTAATAACAGCAACCTTTTTCTCGATTTCCATTTATTTAATCTTGATAATAGGAGATTTATTGTCGTCCAACTCCTTCCATAGAAAAGTAATACTCTTTCCGGGCTGCATATTTATTATCCGAAACGCAACAACCATGTCCCGTCTTTTATCAAACTCGAATTCGTTGTAAGCAATATTCCCCGTAACCTTTACGGCTTCACCGCGATACGCGATCGAACGAAGCAAAAAAGTCGTGTCGGGTTTCGCCTCAATTATGCTTGCGTACGTAAAATCACCCTCCTTTATTCCGGCCTTTAAACGAGTTGCCAGATCAGCCGCTTTTCCAATGTCTTTAGCGGGCTTAAGCTTTACGAGATATTGAGCGCCTTCAGCTTCAAGATTGACATCTTCAAGCGACACATCGCCGACATTTACAATAATTCCATGCGTAAGAGAACCCAGGGCTTGAATCGTGTTTTTCTTAAAGTTTATATCGGATAAACGTTTAAGCCGATGCATATTTTCCCGAAAAGAATATGATGACCCCGCCCCCGGCATCGTATAATTCACGCATTCCTTTGACGCACTCAAAACATCGAGATTTGCGTCACAACCAATATCAGCCACGAGTTTTACAATACCTTGATTTTTACGGTCAATAAATGCCGGATACCTACCAAGATCCTCTGCGGATGGAGCGAGAATTTCCATCTCCTTATCGGTAGGTTTTCGGTACAGCGGTTCTATCTGCTCGCGAAAGATCTTTCTATCTTCTTCCGTGCTGACCGGAAATTTTTCGACGTTTCTTAATTCATTAGAACGCCGACTGATATCGTTTTGACGCTGCATCTGCTGCTCCACTTGTCCGATTGGAGTAGGCTCCGGTCTTCCGCGATCCTGAGCCGAGCCAGCAACACTAACTCCTAAGACAATCACCAATATAAATTCAATCTTTCTAATCATTGCACCTCCTATACCGACTATTCCTAAAACAAATTATTTTTCACCAATCCGTCTTAATTTTGGTGCACTCTTCTCCTCAAGAATTTTCCACGCGATCGTGACACTTTCATTTGGAACAATTTCCAAAGCTCGAAACGCAACCAAAATATCTCTTCGCCGATCCAAATCTATCTCGTTGACCGTTACATCATCGACTCGTCTCGGATCGCTAATCCGGTATGCTATCGATCTGACCACATAAGTGATTTCCGTCTTAGCCGGCTGCCAGCTCCGGTATAATGTATCTACACCTTTTATACCATCCCGCAAAAGAACTGAAAAGTTTTCGGCCTGCGCAAAATCAGACGACGGCTGAAAATCTACTAGTGTCGTGAGCTTTGGATCAGATCGTTCGAGAGAGTCCAAAGATATATCACCTGCCGCAATTAAAATTCCGTGCTTCAGGCCGCCGTTGGTTTCAAAGCCCTTGCCGGTAAAACGTATGTCGGCAAGCCGGTTTAGTCTGTATTTTCTTGTTCGAAACGAGTACGCGGACCCGGCACCCGGCATCTGGTATTTAACACAATGCTTGCTTGAGACAACGACCTCCGTTTCTTCTCCACAGCCTTTGTCGATAATAAGTTTCGTCACGCCCCAACGATTTCCCTCCAATTGCTTGGAATATGTTTCGAGATACCGCGAATCGGGAGCCATCAACAACTTCTCATCATCGGTCAGATCCCTGTAATTGAGCTCAAATTTTTCACGTGAAATATTATTGCCGTATCGGTCTCTGATTATCCGCTCTTTTCCAACGTTCCGAAGTCGGTCAACCCGGTTATCCAACGCCGCTTCCCTAGCCCGCCGTGCTTCTCCTTCAGTGTCTACTGCTGGTGCCGCTTGAGCATTAATTGCTGTAACGGAAAACAAACCTATAAGGACCGTAATTATTATTCGCTTCATATCCTTTCCCCTCCCTATTTTGACCCCTTGGCCACCTAAATTCATTGCTTCAGGGCTTCAAGCGCGGCGAAGTTTTTTCCACTAAGATTTTCCACAAAATCGTTATACTATCGTCATCCGATTTTCTGACAATCCGAAAAACCACAATAATATCGCGACGTTTGTCGAAATCCAGCTCGTTGTATGTGACACCCGCAACCGCTCGATATTGCTTTCCCCTGAAGGCAATTGAGCGAAGAGCAAATGTCGTATTCTCTTGGATGTACAGCGCGCGGCGATGAATGAGCCCCTTAAAAATTAATCCTTTGCTGAAGATTTCATTCGCCCGCTTGGCATTTTTCAGATTCGTCGGCGGGGTATATCCAACCAAGAATTCCAATTCTTTTATTTGAATCGTGACATTTTTTAACGGAGTGTCCCCAATATTAACAAAAATGCCATGTAGAAAATTGCCCGTCGCCTGGAAACTATTGTTTGTGTAGGTTATATCTGCAAGTCTATCGAGCCGATAGTTTTTTGTTCTAAAGGAAAATGAGCTCCCGCCGCCAGGCATCGAATATTTCAAACACTCTTCTGCTGCGGAAATCACATTTGGATTCTCCGAGCAACCCTTGTCTGCGACTAGTCTTGTCAATCCGGTATTGTCGTCGTCAAGAAAATCGCGATATTTCACTTGCAGATCCGCATCCGGGGCAATATTTTTCAGTTCGCTTTTCGTTGCGTCCCGATACAAAGGTTGGGCATATGTGCTGAGAATGAACATTCGACGCATGGACTGCGTTTTAGCAACACTTACAGTTCCGAAACAAATGATAATTAATAAACACGCTTTTCCCATAAACCTGATAAAACTAATTGGATCTGGCGTTTCATGCATTCTAAATGGAAAAACTATTTCGGTTCTTCCATCTTCGGCGATTTCTGTCTCTTGAACTCTTTCCAAAGGATCGTGATTCTGCCATCAGTTCCCTTTCGTATTATTCGGAACCCGACAAGAATATCCATTCGCTTATCGTAATCCATTTCGTTGTAAACAAGACGCCCCGCCGCTCTCATTTGTTTTCCCCGATATGCGATCGAGCGCATGAAAAAGGTCGTTCCCTCAGTTGCAAAAACGCCACGACCATACACAAAGCCTCCATTCGCAACTCCTTTCCCTAATAATTCCGATCGTTCAAATGCCTTATTGGGATCCGTGATTGGCTCAAATTCATTTATAAACTGTAATCCATTGCTGCCGGGAGTCATCTTTTCAAGGGCTACGTCTCCAACGTCAACAAAAATGACATCAACAAGCGCACCGTTCCCAATCAAACTTTCTCCGTCATAAGTTAAATCTGCCAATCTCGGAATTCGATAGTTGCGAGTCCGGAACGAATAGGATGATCCCGCCCCCGGCATCGAATATCTTGAGCACTCGGGCGTTACAACCAAAATCTGTGTGTTTTCGGAACACCCGGCATCCGGGATTAAGACAAACAACCCGGCGTTCTTTGCTTTTACAAATGTCGCATATTTTTGAATGTCCCGAGGATCCGGCTGGAGGAGTTCTAATTCTTTCCGAGTCGGATTTCGGTATAAGGTGTTAATGTTAGACACTTGAATTTCGGCGCTCTCCCCGTTTCGATTATGAATTTCCTCCAAGCTACGCAGTCTATCGAACGCCTGATCTTGCTGACGACGTCTCCGTTCCTCTTCCATGCGTTGCTGATATACTGAAGTCTGCGTCGGAGTTTGGTTCGACTGAGAATTTGATTGGTTTGTTTGTGGAGAAGAAGGCGTCCCCGTGGGCGTTTCTTGCGCATTTAGAATAGACACAAAACACATCAAAATTATGAAAGATAAAGCTTTAATTCGCATATTTCCAGTTGTCATAAAACTAACCACCCTCATCTAGCGTCGCGTTGGATCGGCAAATCATCCTATATTCCTGGTATCAAAGCCGATTTTTCAATACTTCGTTGACAACCTTTGGGTTTGCTTTTCCGTCGGAAGCTTTCATTACCTGACCAACGAAAAACCCCAATAGGTTTTGATTGCCGCCGCGATATGCGTCAACCTGCTTCGAATTTGCACCAATAATTTGATCAACGAGTTTTTCGATTTCGCCGATATCGGAAATCTGCTCCACGCCTTTTTCCTTAATGATTTCGGCCGCCGTCTTGCCCGATTTAAACATCTCGATCAAAACATCTTTCGCTTGTTTTCCGCTTATTGACCCATTATCTATTAAACTTATTAATTTCGCCAGATTTTTCGGTGCGATGTTGCATTCGGAAATACCGTTGCCCGCATCGTTTAGCTCCCGCGTCAGTTCCATTAAAATCCAGTTTGCCGACGCTTTCGAGTTTCCCGATTCCTTTGCAACAAATTCGTAGTATTCAGCCAGGTCTTTTTCTGCCACAAGCTGCGACGCATCAGAAAAACTCAATCCGTAATCATGCTCAAAGCGCGAAAGCATCTCACTTGGAAGCTCGGGCATTTCCGCTCTCGAACGCTCAATAAAATCAGCCGATACCACCAAAGGCTGCAAATCGGGTTCTGGAAAATAACGGTAATCGTGCGCATCTTCCTTCGACCGCATTACACGGGTTTGGTTGTTTTTCTCATCCCAAAGGCGGGTTTCCTGGAATACTTCTTCGCCCTTTTCATGTGCCTTGATCTGGCGCTCTATTTCGTATTCGATTGCTTTTTGCATAAAGCGAACCGAATTTAGATTTTTGAGCTCAGATTTGTTTCGAAATTCCGTTTCTCCGATCTTTCTCACTGAAACATTTGCTTCGCAGCGTAGATTTCCCTTTTCCATATCTGCATCCGAAGCCCCGATCCACTGTAAAACCCTTCGCACGTGATTTACATAATCATATGCCTGCCAGGAGGTCCGAAAATCCGGTTCGGTAACAATTTCGGCAAGTGGTGTCCCGGCTCGATTGAGATCAACGTACGAATACTTATCGGTTTCAGGAAGCCCTTCGTGGACATTTTTCCCTGCATCTTCCTCAAGGTGCATCCTTGTAATACCAATTTCCATTGGTTTCCAATCTTTTGCATGCCCGCCCTCGTCACGCTCGGATGTCAAGATCGTAAGCCGTCCGTCACTTGAAAACGGTTTGTCGAATTGTGAAATTTGGTAGCCTTTCGGAAGATCCGGATAGAAATAGTTCTTACGCGAGAAAATCGAATTCTCATTGATCCTGAGTCCAAGCGCTAGGGCCGCGCGAGCCGCCAATAGAACTACCCTTGAATTCAAAACGGGAAGTGCCCCGGGTAAACCCAGGCAAACAGGGCATGTGTTTGAATTCGGTTCCTCGCCAAAACTTGTCGCGCAGCCGCAGAAAATCTTTGTTTCTGTTGCAAGCTGAGCGTGTATTTCCATTCCGATGACCGCTTCCCAACCTTCTTTCATAATTTCCAATTAATCGTTGTGATATTTTGGATATTATACAGCTAAAAAACCACAATCAACAGAATAACCTAGCGGCAACATACAATTGATTTCTTATTAAAAGAATGTTGAAGACGAGTATTTTCGGAAATGGTCCCGGTTTAACCGCGTATAATTAAAAATGAATTAGGCTGAAAGTTGAAAGGTCAACCGGTAAAGTCCATCCCGACCCCGAGGGCGAGGTGATGACGAGAAGTCATTGATATAAGCAGCCATTGCGCCAAGCACACCAAAAGTATTCATTCCCACGCGTTCTAAGCCCGGATTTACCGAACGAAGGAACTCTCTTGCCGGATAATGATCACTAGTCGTTAGTGTGATTTGTGAAAAAGATGATGTGTCCGCCCAGAGGGTATTTTCGACTCTAGCCGAAACGGATATGTTTACAGGTGCCATGTTCGCAGCCATCAATGTCACGGCGTCATCTAGCAAATGCAGCCCGTTAATGCGTCCTACCAGGTTCAAAAGCTGCTGAAGGGGAGAGTCAGGTGTGAACGCACTGGTAAACTCGTCCTCCGCGAACGACCTGGCCCCGCCAGTAACAGACGTCATCCGGCTCAACCCATCAGCAAAATCATAGACGTCACCAAAATCCACGCCGGTCCTGTGACGATGATAATGCCCTGATCCCGCAACGAAAATTGTAAAACTCATTCGAACCTCCCTAACCTATTTGAAAGGCGGACGCGGGAACCACACAATTTTTGCAGTCTAATTAGCAAGAAAGATCAGAAAATCTACTTCCTGATCTTCTCCAATTAAATTAATTTCTACCTAGTTCAATTTTTTCCAGAGCCGAAAAACAGACTCGTTCGGAAAGCTTGATTCGCTCTTCGCGATTTCATTTGGTTCTGCCTCGTTAAACGCCTACTAGGACCAAACGTCGTTCGACTTCGGTAATTGTTACGAGTTCCGATAAACCCATGAAATCCGCGGTTATTTCGTCGAATCCGGCTATAATTCGGGTAATAATAAGCTGCGCCAAAATACCGCTGGTAGTCAATAAAATCAGCTTTTTCTGCATTCGGTTCCAGATAATCGCCGTCCGAATCTAAGATAATAACTTCCTGATTCTTTGCGGCCTCTTTGGCTAGGCGCTCGTTGCGCAGTTTGTCAGAAAGTTCGGACAACTCCTTTGCACTCTGTTCGTTTTGTATTCTCAGCTCTTCCGGTGAAGGAAAGCCCAACTCACGATAATTTTCGCGCAATTCTTTTTCCGCCTTAACACGCTTTTCCTTAAACTTTGCTAGATCAGCGTTAGTTACGGTTTTCGCCTGAGCAAAAGCCGCACCTGAAACACCAAAAACAATACACAATATCCACAAAATTTGTCTTTTCATATTCACCACCGCCATTCGTTAATTTACCGATTATATCACTCTTTATCGGATGCAATAGTAGAAAACGGGGTTTCCCACCCGTCAAAAAGAATCCGCAAACGCGAAGTCTTTCTTGTGCCTTTGGAAGCTAAACGGTATGCAAAGACTTTTGGATAACTAAAATCGAACTCCCAATCCGCCGCGAACGGTTCGTCCCGCAGTTTGAAAACCATTTTCAAAATATTCTCTACCAAAAATATTCTCAACCGTTCCAAAAATGAATAATTTAATATTTTCGCTGGAAATTGGCATCTCGTATCGTCCCGCTAAGTCTCCTTTCCTGTTACCGTTAAACCGATAGATGCGGGTTGAAAAAATTGAATTACTAAAGATAGGCGCTAAATAACTACTTGTGGCCAAAAAGTCAAAATTGAAAGAAAGCCGCGTGCCAAATCTTTGTGTAGCAACGATTGAAAACTGTTGATCAGGAACTCCAAGGGTTGTTACGATTCCACTTCCCCGTACCTGACTCTCGCGCTGATCGCTATTCGTTAGAGTGTACGAAGCAAATAGATTCGTGTCTTCCGAAATCTTAATATCTCCGCTAAATTCTGCACCCCGAGCTATTCCGCCTTTAGTATTGAAATAGCCGCCAAACGGGCGAATTGTCTTGCCGATAGGCGGAACGGCATTTGCAAAGCCGATAGTGTCAATAAGTTTTGTGTAAAAGTATGTAGCAGAGAGCTTTATCCGATCATTCGAAAAACTTTGATCGATCCCTCCGTCAAACGCGATCGAACGTTCGGGTCCTAAATTCGGATAGCCAAGAGCTGTAAAGTCTTGCGAAAATGAACTGTAAAATGTGCCGAACCTCTCATATAGCGATGGAACTCGATATCCATTCCCCAAATGCGCTCTGAGCTTCGTTTCGTTTGATCGGAAATAATATGAAATAGCGCCGTCAAAAGTATAAGAAGTCGGTGGACTTGAAAGGCTCATATTGCTGTAAGGCGCATTGTTAGCACTAAAATCCGGTGACGCAAGCGTAAACCACTGTGCGCGAAATCCACCGGCAAGCTGCAGTTTATTTTCAAACAATCCGATCAAATCTTGAATGAAAAATGTGTTGCTAGATTGATTGACCCTCGCAAAAAAGCTGTTCGAGGCAAAGGGACCAAATCCTTCATTGCCATATTTCTCTTGTTCGTACTCATATCCAAATGTTACGAGATTTTGGTTTGACGGATTCCAGTCAAACTTAGCGTTAAATGTATGAATCTGGCCGTTGAAAAAACTCGTCGCGTTGCCTCCAAAGGGCTGAAAACCAGGGCCAAGGCCGCCGTTTTCATTCTCGCGCGAAGTCTTAAGCCCTTGATATCCAGCCTTAAAAACAAGATTTGGTGTAAGGATTTGGTTAAAAGAGAGTTGCCCGCTAAAAAACTTTGACCATTGAGAGTTATCCGGATCATTCGCATCTTTGGAGAAATTAATTCCTTCTCGTGCGTCGATAATGTGTGTTATTGAAGGAAGGGCGCCAAGCGTATCCGGACTTCCGTTTAATCTCACGAACGCATCCGACACAAATACGCGTCCGGAAATATTTGTCTTCGAAAACGGATTAAGATCGATTCGTCCTTGAAAATTGGTGTTGTGCGCATCATCTTCACCATCGATTCCTTCCGAATAAACAGTACGCGAGACCCCCAAATTAAAACCGGATCTACCGTCTTTTGTGCCGTCGCCGAGATTCCCGACGAAGCGTTTCAAGCCGAGGCTTCCGTATTCGCCAATGATTCCACCGTTAAGGCCGCTCTTCGGTTCCGGCGTTTGGAAATCAATTACACCCCCGATCGCATTTGTCCCGTAGATCGAGCTGCCTGAACCGCGTAAAACTTCAATCCTCCCGACATTTGCCAAACTAAAATCACTTATGAACGGGGATGCATCGCCGGTAATCGCCGCCGGATCCCTGAGACGAAAACCGTCTATTAACACTGCAGTGTCTTGATTTCGAAGCCCGCGGGTTTTTATGCTCGCGGTCTTACCAAATCCGCCGAGTTGTTGGACCCGGAATCCGGGTACGGTTCTTAACGCATCAGCTAACGAGATCTCGTTGCGCTCGCGAATTTCGCTTGCATCGATCACACTTACGCTTTTCGCAACTTCCGAAATCGGCTGTGACGTGCTGCTCGAAACGATCACTACTTCGCCAAAGCTCGCAACCGAAGCGACACCATTTTTGATTCGAATACTGGCATTTCGATTCCCGAATCTCAGTAAATAGCTACCATCCGGAATATTTTCAAACGAGTAATTTCCGCGTTCGTCCGTCATTGTGTCAAATATTTGATCCGACGTGATCAGAGAAATTCTCGTATTTGCAACGACCGTTCCGCGATCGATCAAGGTTCCCGTAACTACTTTTCCGCTTTGCGGCAATGCCGAAACTATAAAAATTAGAACTAAAAATGCACTGTTAAAAAATCTCATTCTCTTTCCTCGTTCTGCCCATCGCAGAAATTGGTTAATTATTAATCTTTACGTAAACAGCAAGGTTTCCTGACTCATAGCTTTGGCAAAACACGCCTTCCCGCATTCGCAGTGGCAAAATGTGCGCTTCTCGCTATTTACAGTTGCGTGGGCAGTGTCGGCCTTTCACCGCGCTTCCCTTGAACCGTTTACCTTCTTTTAATAAATCGTTGTAATTCTCACATTCTTGCTCACCGGATTTTGATCGAGCAAAACTTTTACCCCATACACTTCACGCAGATTTTCCTGTGTCAAAACTTCCTTAGGCGTTCCTGTGGCCAACATTTTTCCGTTTTTTAACAGCAAAATTTTATCTGCAAACTCAGACGCCAGGTTCAAGTCGTGAGTAATTACTACGGCAGCCGATTCGCAGGTTTTCGTGCGTTCTTTAACAAGCCGAAACATCATGGCCTGATGGGACAGATCGAGATTATTAGTCGGCTCGTCGAGCAATAAAATTTGCGCTTCGGTTGCGACGGCGCGAGCCAGCAAAACCCGTTGGCGTTCCCCGCCGGAAAGCTCATTCATTGCGCGATCTTCAAACTCTTTAAGGTCACACAATTTTAAACAATCCCTTGCGATCTCAACATCTCTTTCAGTTTCCCAACCAAACAAGCTTCCGTGTGCAAATCTTCCCGCGAGCACAAATTCTAAAACGGTCACGGGAAATTTCGTTTCATTTTCTTGAGCAACGACCGTGATCTTCCTCGCAATCTCCACACGGGATAAATCCCCGAGGCTCTTTCCGTTTAACAGAATCTCACCACTCGAAAGCGGCAGCGTCCGATTTAGACCACGAAGTAGGGTCGTTTTTCCGGCGCCGTTTGCACCAAGAACAGCGGTAATTTCTCCGCGATCGATCGAAATGGAAACCTCGTACAAAATTCGCGTTGCACCGTAATTAATCGAGATGTTTTTTGCTTTCAACATAAAAATCTTTATTCAAAAGAATTCTTTAGGAACATGTCCACTATACAGATATTACTCGTATGAATGTTTATCTAGTTCGTTATCAATTCTTTTTCAATAAATAAATAAACAAAGGGCATCCGATTAGCGCCGTTATTGCCCCAACCGGCAATTCACGGGGAGCAATAACGGTTCTTGCAAAGGTGTCAGCGATCACGACAAAACTTGCTCCAAAAAGAGCTGAAAATGGTAAAACGTTGCGATTATCACTTCCGGCAGCGAGTCGAACGAGGTGCGGAACTATCAAACCGACAAACCCAACCGAACCGCTTGCCGCAACGCTTATCCCTACCAGCCCCGATGCTACCGAAAAGACTATCATCCGCGTTTTACCTATTTCGACTCCGAAATCAAACGCGTCCCGCTCGCCGATCATCATAAGGTTCAATGCACGCGCCTGCGATGCTAAAATCACGCCGCCGACCACGACAGCTATCAGGCTCAAATAAAATCCGCCTTTTGTCGCCTGCGATAGATCTCCTAAAAGCCAGAAAGTAAACGAACGGAGCTTTGTCGCGTCTAAAAGGGAGGTCATCAAGATAATTATGGATGACAGAAACGTCGTAACGATCACACCCGATAAAATCAGACGCTCGACGTTCATACCGGCACGTGATCTTGCCATCTGGTAAACGGCAAAAGTTGCCAAAGCGGCTCCAACAATCGCCAATACCGGGCGCGAAAATTCAAACGATTCAAAAAAAACGAAAGCAAGCATCGTACCCAATGCCGCGCCGTTTGAAACTCCTAAAAGATACGGCTCCGCAAGCGGATTTCTCAAAAGGGCCTGCAAACTCGCTCCCGCCAACGCGAGACTTGCGCCAACGCAGGCGCCAAGTAAAACTCTAGGAATTCTCACATCGTAGAGTATCGCTCGTTGAGTTTCGGTCATTTCAAAGAACGTTAAATTCTCACTTCCAAAGAAAATTGCGACCGACAGCGAAACTGCTAACAATGATATTAGTCCGGCACCAACACAAATACTCCTGACCTTGAACTTTCCGCCGTTAACTTTCAATCAAATTTCTCCGGGTGCAAACTACGCGCAATTTGTTCCAAAGCATTCACAATTCTCGGTCCCGGCCGCGATAATATATCGGCGTTTATTTTGTAAACTCGTTTATTTCTTACCGCATTCGAATTTTCAAAAACTGGATTTGGTTCGTCGTTATCCACGCTGTCTGACAGAATGATTGCATCCGGATTTAACGCTAAGGCCTTCTCTTTACTTATTTTCGGATATGCGGTTTCAACATTTCTGGTTATCGAAATGCCGCCAGCCTTCTCGATCAAATCCGTCAGGAACGACTCGGTACCAATTGTGAAGAGAGATTTATCAATTTGAACAAAAGTCTTTATTTTTTCTAAGTTCTTTGTCTTTTTTTCGACCTCGCCAACGCGCGAATTCATATCTTTAATTAACTTTTCCGATCTAGTTTCCTGACCAAATACTTCGCCGACTTTTTTAGCACTTTCGTAAATGCCTTTAAGCGAACTTGGATTAGTTACAAATACTGCAATCCCTTGTTTTTCGATCGTTTCGGTGAAGGATTCGAGCTGCGAAGCGGTTGAAACAAAAACCACGTCTGGTTTGAGCGCGATTATAGTTTCTATATTTGGTTTTAGGGTGTCGCCGATTTTTTGAATTTTCGTTGCGGCAACGGGATAGTTGCAAAAGGTCGTCACACCGACCAATTTTCCACCGCCGCCAACTGCAAAAATTATTTCCGTTAGATTTGGCGCTAGTGAAACCGCTTTTGTTACCTTACCCGGGAGCTTCACCGTGCGGTTTAGGTCATCGGTAACCTCGCGAAAAGCAACAGAGTGATCAACGTTCCCAATCTCGTTTTTACAAGAAACGACGGTGATCAAAATGATCACGATCATGAACAACCGAAAGTTATTGCGAAATTTTCTTCTTATTACAGGCAAAATAAAATATCCCGCTTTTCATGCTCGCGTCGCGACAAGAAAAACAGGATATTAAAAAGCGTCCGTGTTTTACCTATGTCTTGGCGCGAGACATTTTAAGGGTAATGATCCTTAGCTAGGTTTCCTGACTTTAACAGTGACGCGATCGCGCGAGAATTTCACTCGACTTCCCCTGAATAAACTAAAGAGTTTTAAAACTATTAAAGAACGTGTTCGTCTAACGTGTGAAACGGAAGTTATCACGTAACCGGCAAATATGTCAAAAAGATTGCGTTAAAATCCTTTGTCTTGATATTACTTTCGAAATAAGGATATTCTCTTAATAAAGAACCTCCGAAATGCAGCGATTTTAACTATATGGCAAAAAAAGAAAAAGTAAGAGCGATTATCCTGGGTGGCGGCGCAGGCACTCGGCTATTTCCACTAACCCAGGAGCGCGCAAAACCTGCAGTACCGCTCGGCGGAAAATATCGTCTTATTGACGTACCAATCTCAAATTGCATTAATTCCGACGTGATGGAAATTTTTGTGTTAACGCAATTTAATTCCGCCTCGCTAAACAGACACATATCGCGAACCTATCGTTTTTCGAGTTTTTCATCAGGCTATGTTGAAATTCTTGCCGCGGAGCAGCGCCGTGACAATCTGGATTGGTTTCAAGGTACTTCTGATGCAGTACGGCAGGTGATTCCCCACATAAAAGATTCGGGTGTAAATACGGTTTTGATCCTGTCGGGCGATCATTTGTATCGTATGGATTACCGTGAGTTTTTGAAAAAGCATCGTGACACAAATGCCGACGTTACAATTTCCGTAATTCCCTGCACTTCGGCCGAAGCAGAGGGGTTTGGTCTACTTAAAACAGATGGTGACGGCCGGATCATCGAATTTAAGGAGAAACCCAAAGGCGGCGAACTCGAAAAAATGCGGGTTGATACTACGAATTTTGGTTTATCCGAGGCGGAGTCAGAATCGAGGCCTTTTCTGGCGTCAATGGGAATTTATGTTTTCAACTACGAAAAGCTTGTAAAGTTACTGAACGAAGATGAATCAAGAGTCGATTTCGGTAAAGAGGTCATTCCGGCGTCTATCGGAAATCTGAATGTTCAGGCACATCTTTTTAAAGGTTATTGGGAAGACATCGGTACGATCCGTGCATTTTATGATGCGAATCTGGATCTCACATCTCGCCTTCCGAAGTTTAATTTCTTCAACGCTGACGCACCGATTTACACCCGCAGCCGTTATTTACCTCCGTCGAAAATTCAGGCATCGGATATTGAATCAACTCTAATAAGCGAAGGATGCATTTTAGAAGGTGTTACATCGCGAAATTCTATCATCGGACTCAGAAGTCGAATAGATTCAGGGGCGAAAATCGAGAATTCGATAGTTATGGGCGCGGATTACTATGAATCAATCAGCGAAATACAGGAAAACCGGTCGGCGGGCATTCCGCACATTGGAATCGGAGAAAATTCCTTGGTAAAAAAAGCTATTACGGATAAAAATGTCCGAATTGGAAAAGACGTAAAATTGCATAATGAACGCGGAGTGCAGGAAGAAGATGGTGAAAACTATCACATCCGTGATGGAATTATCTTGATTCCCAAAAATGCAGTAATACCTGACGGAACTGTCATTTAAATTTAGGGGCTGACCCAGATAACACGTAAAGTGTAGTATTAGGGCAGTATGAGAAAGAGCAGATTGGGTCGAGTAAAACAGAACAAGTTGATAGAACATTTTGTTGCAGGAACAACA
>JBGTGX010000098.1:0-9115 GCA_041746475.1 Pyrinomonadaceae bacterium
TATGGCGTTTACCGGGAAATGCAATTGAGTCGGGAGTTGGCTGAAAAACAAGGTGATGTCGTAAATAAACTTCGCAACGAACTTGATAAAACAAATGAAAAAATCAGCGAAGTTAAAAAGACAGGCGAAGATGTCATCAAAACTATTTCGCTTGCGCCAAATTTACGCGTTGAGTATGGAAATGGTGTTTGTTTGATCGTAGGTGTCTATGACTTAGTGGATCCAAAATCGGGTCGAGTGCTTCGATATCCGGACCCGAAAGCTTTACGAACGGACCCATACGAGCCCGGAGGGAGCGAAGAGGGAATGTTTGAAATTCCTGATCAAGCGGGGCTCACAATAGAAGGAAACGGCGCGCCCGTAGAATATGATTTTATTGGAACCGGGTTCCACGTTGGCGGAGGTTTCATTGTAACGAATCGACATGTTTTACAGCCTTGGTCAGAGGACGATTTGGTCAAACAACTTATGCGCGAAAATGGGGGTAGAGCGAGGGTAAGGCGGCTGTCCGTTTACTTCCCAAATCGCCAAACTCCACTGACCCTATCAATTAGAAAAGTTAGTTACACGGAAGATTTAGCTGTTGCCGCCATTAGCCCCGAATTCGTGACACCGGATATGCCGGTATTGCCCCTTGATTCAGATTCGAGTGCCGTTGCGATCGGAAAAACGGTGGTAACGATGGGATACCCAAATGGACCTGATCGATTGCTGGCGATGGTCGATGATCGTGAGGCCCAAATAATAAATCAAAAATATGGCCGTTCTCGCCAGGTTCTTATTAACTACTTGGCACAATCAAAAAAAATCACCCCGCTAATGACGCAAGGGGCGATCACGGATCTCGACCCACGACGCGTTGTCCACGATGCGAAAACTGCTGAAGGCGGCTCGGGAGCGCCGCTATTTGGGCAATCTGGAAAGGTAATCGGAGTAAATTTCGGCGTATTTAGAGACAACGATGCTTCAAATATGGCTATACCGATAAAGTATTCTATAAAGCTTCTCGAAAGTGCAGGATGGCGGGATCCCTATAAGTCGAAGACTGCAAATTCCAAAAATTCTCAAACTGCGAGCGTTGGTCCTGGAAAACCTACTGCAAATTAATCTGATTGGCTACCAACTCTGTGCAGTCTCTTTCCGTTTTAGTGTAGATGCGAAAAGTGGATTATTGCGAAGTGGATCGAGCAATGGATCATACTTTATCGTATAAATGTTGTCGTTGATCAACTCTATTGCTCCAACCATTTCTTTCGCGGCCAAAGAGTTTTCGTCGAGTGCGATTTGCACATAAGCGATGAGTTTACGGTTTCTCATTCCGGGGCTAACACTACTGAGTACGTTTTTCAAAACCTCTTTTGCCTCCTTCTTTTTATTTGTTTTCGCGAGCAAGCGGCTTTCTACGAGCCTCAACTCCGGAACGTGTTCCGATTCCCTTATCATTGCTCGTAAGGCTTTAAGGGCCTTGGTAAAGAGTCCTTTTTGTTCATATGCCTCAATCAACCTCCAACGAGCCATTTCCGACGTAGGCTCTATATCAAGCGCTTTACGAAGATAGATAATTGCAGTATCCGGCTGACGGGCCAACAAAAGCATCTCTGCTAAGAAAAGGTTTATGTATGCGGATTGCGGATCAAGTCTCTGCGCGGTTTTCATTTCACGGACGGCTTGATCAATTCGGCCTTTATTGGCATACATCCACGAAATACGATGACGGGCATGTGCATCATTGGGATTACTCTTAATCGATCGCTGCATTAAATCAAAGGCTTCTGCTCGGCGATCCTGATTGGCGTAAATCAGCGCAAGGGCCGCCAACGCCTCTGCGTTTTCCGGTTCAAGCGACAGGGCTTTTTTCGCTGCCTCTGCTCCTTTTGCCCGCGCGGTATCAGCCGACATCAAATCTGACAGGTGGCCGGTATGTCCGTACGTATCGGCCAAGTAAGCATAAGCATTTGCAAAATTCGGGTCATTGTCAATCGCCTTTTCAAACTGGCGAATTGCGTTCAAAAATCCTTCTTTAGTGTGCATATTCCAGTATGACAATCCCATCGAATATGCTCGATATGCGTCGGCGTTTTTCGTGTACTGTTTATAAGGCAGCGATGCAAAATCGATCGGTGCGCCTTTGGAGGAAAGCTTCTGTGTTATTCGTTCGGATACTTTATCTTGAAGCGTAAAAATGTCCGAATATTTCTCATCAAATTCCTCTATCCAGACCTGCCGTTTTTGTTTCACATCGTAAAGCTGTGCCGTAATCCTTACCGAACCATTCGCACGCTGTATAGTACCTTCGATCACGCAGTCGACCCCTAATTTCTCGCCGACTTCGAACAAATCCGAATTGTTGGTTTCGTTAAAACGAATAATCGAGGTTGTCGGTCGTACATCAATTTCCGCAATATTTGCTAAACGAGCTATTAATACGTCAGCTATTCCAATCCCAAGCTTCGCATCTTTCTGTTCGCCAATTTGCTTAAATGGTAAAACTGCTATGGATTTATTTCCAATATCCGTCCCGGTCGAGGCTCGTAAGTGCTTTGCAAAATAGAAAAAAAGGCTCCCCGCCAAAAATGCGAATACCAAGACAAATAATGCGGCAACGGGTATGGACACGCGCTTTCGCCCTAAGCGGTCACTTTCCAGGAGTTTACGGCCGCCGGAACGATCGAAAAACTTTGCTTGGCGATCTTGAGTCGGTTCCAGCTGAATCTCCTCGCGAAACGCCTCACTAAATCCATCGTTCGTTTTCGGGCGATTTACCGGAACTCCAATTCCCGCGGCGCTGGCGAATTCTTCTACATCCGCGACAAATCGATATCCATTCTTCGGAATTGTCTCAATGTAAATCTCCCCGTCGCGATTTTGATTGAGAGCTTTCCTCAACATATAAATGTGTTGGGTAAGATTTGCTTCTTCAACGTAATTTCCTTCCCATAATGTTTCCAGAAATTCCTCTTTTCGTAGAATCCGCCCGCGATTCAAAATTAAGAACTCTAGAAGTTCAAAGCTCTTCTGGGTTAGCGAAACGGGTGAGCCGGATCTCACTAGTTGACAATTAGCAACATCGAGTTGGCAATCGCCAAATTGATAACATGCGACCTTTTTAGTAAACATTGGGGACCTCGTCTCAAAAAAATAGAGAATGTTTTTGAACCTCTGAAGTCGATTACTACTGAGAGGATCAATTTAATAAACATAGAAATCGGTCAGCAGAAATCTCCGTGTACAGATTTGTAAAAATAAAATAAGGTCAACATTTTTTATTTACAAATATTTGATGGCGTCAACCATCTGAAAAGTTTGGTTCATGGTCTAGAAATCATATTTTTTGTGAAAAAATCTTAGGTCTACTGATATCTATTTGATCTACTAATATCTATTTGAGAAAAAGTACTTATATTATTTAGCTAAGATGCGAGAAAATCCCCCATAAGTTATCAAATTTATTTAAAATCTTTGGAAGGCGCGTGAACTAGAAACGCGAGGCTGAATCATTGGCGACTAGGGAGGTCGGGTTGATCGATTTTATATTTATTTGAGAAATTTTTCGCGATTTTATCAAGGCTATAGCCATTTTCCTTGCCCAAAGTCTCACGATTCTTGAATCGTTACCCGCATTGTGAGAAACTTCCCCGTCATTTTGGCGTCATACTAGGCGAACCGGAATTTTTTTTTTACATTTCTTATGAATAATCTCGTCTTTTCCAATTTTTTGCACAGACCTGCCCGAACAGTCGTAAGTATTCTGGGCATCGCGCTCGGAGTTTTGCTAATTGTATTTACAGTTGGTTTGGCAAATGGATCGATCCGCGAACGTGCTAGCCGGGAAGGAAATATTAACGCTGAAATCCTTTTCTGCCCAAAGGGGTCAATTTGTGTGACCGGAAAAGCTTCCCTAGTCCTTCCTGAATCACAGGCCGCAGAAATCGAAAATGTCGATGGCGTAAAGAAGGTTGTTCCTATTGGACAAACGGCAGTCGAATCTAAGGATACAAATACCGGCGAACGTATCATTGACGGTATCAATTTCGATCAGTATTCATCGGTTGTCGGCTCACAAATTGTCGAGGGAAGGCTATTTGCTGAAGGCAAAGACGAGGCGATTATGGACACTGCTTTCGAGACGCAGAAGAACCTTAAAGTCGGCGACAAACTCTCGATTTGGGATCGGGATTTCACGATTGTCGGAACATACGAACCTGCTTCAGGCGCACGTGTTAAAGTTTCGCTTGCAAGAATGCAGAATATTCTTGGCGGCGAAGGTAAAGCGACGGGTTTTTTGATAAAAACAAACGAGGGGTTCACGCCCGATCAGGTTGCAAAAAATATCGACGCGAAGTTTCCGGACAGTGAAATTATTCTCACTCGAGAACTTGAAGAACTTTATATGTCCTCAGTTCCCGCACTAGGTGTTTTTCTTAATGTAATAATTGGAGTAGCGGCAATAATTAGTGCACTGGTCATTTTACTTACGATGTATACAACTGTAACGGAAAGGACCCGTCAAATTGGCATTATGAAATCGCTCGGAATGTCGAATTCGAACATCGGATGGATCATAACGCAGGAAGCCCTTTTAATTAGCGGATTTGGCATAGTTACCGGTGTGCTTCTTACGATTATTTTGCGATATCTCTTATCGCTCGTTACGTCCTTGAATGTCGACTTGGATATTACCGTAATCGTAATCGTAACAATCGTTGGCTTGCTCGGTGGTGCAGTTGGTGGACTTTATCCGGCTCTTAGGGCTGCAAAACTTGATGCGGTTGACTCGCTGAGTTACGAATAATAAATTGGCGGCCCCACTTGGTCGGCCCCATTCCAAAATTTCTCGTTTCATATGTCAGCGAGCAAGATCAGCCGAGAAAGTGTCCACGCCTTTTCGATAATTAAAAACCGCCGATCGTGAATCAAAGCTATTTTCTATTCGAGCGTAACTCTTCATCTCAACTGAAGCTTTCGCCATAAAACTTTCCACGCCTTTGATCGTCCGGGGGATATCCTTGGACATCCATTCAACCCCATTTGAAGTAATCAACATATCGTCCTCGATACGAACACCGATGTTTTTATACTTTTCAAACGCGGGTTTCACCTTGGAAATAAACGCCTGAGTCTCGGGTGTGTCAGGAAGGTAATTGAGTACATCCACGCGAATATATATTCCGGGTTCATTAGTCATGATCATTCCTTCGCGAAGCGTTACACCGTAATTTCCAACGTCGTGGACATTCATCCCGAGCCAGTGACCCCAACCGTGCATATACCACAATTGTTCCTGTCCGGAGTTTTTATCCGTTATCAAGCCTAATTTAAAAAGCCCTTCAGAGATTGCTTTTTGAGCCGCTTGACTCGCCGCACCAAATGAAGCACCTGGTTTTAATTGTGCCGCAGCTGCTTCTTGTGCGTCGAAAACTATCTGATAAATCTCCGCTTGCTCTTTCGTAAACTTCCCGTTCACCGGAAATGTCCGTGTGATGTCCGCTGTATAATGATCGTATTCCGCACCGACATCCATCAGCATCAGATCCCCTTTATTGACTTTCCCTTGCGATTCAACATAATGAAGAGTTGTCGCGTTTGGTCCGCAACCCACGATTGACGGATACCCCCAGAAATCAGCGTTTCGACGTCGAAATGTATATTCAACCTCGGCCTGTACCTCATATTCCCAGTTTGCTTTATTGATCATCCCCATCGAGCGACCAATTGCTTCCCCGGTAATATCGATGGCGTGCTGCATCAGTTTAATTTCATACAGAGATTTTATAACTCGAAGTTCGGCAAAAATAGGAGCGACGTTTTGAAGCCTATATCCTTCCAATGATTTCGCGTATTCGGCTTCCTTTTCATATTCCCTGACATTGCCACGAATTAAATAAACATTTTTTGGAAAGTCATCAAATCGTATTGCCCCTTCCGCACCAAAGGATTTCTTTTGGGAAAGCGCACTCAAAAATTCCGCAGCGTGTCTGGAATCAACTACATTTTTGATACCGGAAATACGCGTCGCTTCTTCGTTCGAATACATTCTTCCATTCCAGGTTTCAGATTGCGGATTTCGCTTCGGAAGAAAAATGAATTCACTGATCTTCCCGTCTTTCTTCCGCATCACGAATGTCACGCCGTTTTGCTTTAGCGCCGTAAGGTAGTAAAGGTTGTTTTCCTGTCGATATACATAATCGACGTCACCCGCATAAAGCTTCGAATCTGCACTGAACAAAATGAGAAGACTATCATTTGCCAATGCATCCGCGACTTTCTTCCGTCTTTGGGCAAGCTCAGTCTGCCGCTCCGCATCGGTAAATAACGGAGCTGGCGGTGCGATTCGAATTGCTGTGCGCGAAGAATCCTTCGAATCGTCAACTCCCGCGATGCCGGTACTTGCTGCAACGATTAACAGCAAAAATGTGATTATGATTTTTCTCATTTTTCGTCTCTGTTCTCTGTGTAAGATCACTACCTGTTAAACTCCACGTCTTTAGATGTAATATTCCCGAAGAAATCGGCCGCTAGAACGCGTAGAATGAATTTCCCTTCTGAGAGTTTTTTCGCATTGAAGAATCCTTCCTGTGTTTTTCTTCGCGAAACCTCGTTTGAAATGATATATCGAAAGGTCGTTTCACCGGTCGCCCCCGATTTGCTTCCAACTGCGTAAACAAATTTGACTGCATCATTATTTGGCATTTTATCAAACTTAATAGTCCACTTCGGTTTTTCAAATCCCTTTATCGGCTGTTTTTCCTCATCAAGAATTTGATATCCCAGTTTGTATAGTCCTAATTTTCGTCGCGCTGCATTTCCGTCCATTTGATCATATGCGTTGAGAACGATCCGCGTTTTAGAGTTAAGTTCTATACGTTTATCTACCCCGCGGGTTTCAATCTCACCCCAATCTTCATCGTAGAGTGTTACTCCTTCGATCGTCGGAGCGCGAGAATCGGAGGCATCGGGTAAAATCAAGGCATCGAGAGCGTTCATTTCTCGTCCTGACCTGCCGGTGATGAGATGAACATGATTGAAGTTATTTAACGTGCCGATTCCGTCGCCGGCTCTGAATTTCGAACCCCTCGGAATCCTAATTCCCTTAGGTTTCCCGTTCGCGTCAAACGAAAACTGAAACCTTGGGTCGTCAAACGGTACACTTTTTAAATCGCGGCCGAGGCGAATATGTATATAACCCAATGTCGGCATGCGGATTAGTTCTCGGGTTGTTGCGAAATTTTGAACAGCAATAGGTCTTAAAACTTTTTCGTCGCGTATGAAACGAGCGATCTCACCATAGCCGCCGACTATATCCAAACCATTGTGAAACCAAGCCTGCATTTCATTTTCTTTGATCTCACCCCGAATTTCGCCGATCGTTCCTGCGATTTCCCTCTTTCTTTCAGGAGGATCATATGGCCAGCGAGGTTTTGAGATCTTGCGAAACTCCTCAGCAGTCGTCTGTATCTTATCGAAGTCTTTTTGGGAAACCTTCCTGCCTATATTTCCGCCCGAAAAAACTCTGATGAGTCGATTTTCGGAATCCGCGACAAATAGATTTCCCTTATTGTCAACGGCAAGCCCTGTGGGACTATTAAAACGGGCGTACTTCAATTTTCCATCAGCAAATCCCTGCCAGTTACTCGAGATAGTTTCGACAACCGGAAAAGCCCTACGTCCGATCACGCGAATTGCATTTCCGTCTGCGACATAAATTGTTCCGCTGGCACCAACAGCAATCCCGGTCGGCTGAACAAATTCTGACGCCGACAAGAGACCGTTTGTTAATACGTCGCGCCCCGTTCCCGACAGCGTCCATGTATTTCCGCCCGGTTCAACAACCCTTATTCGTCTATTTCCCGCATCGGCAACTAACAACCTTCCATCCGTCCAAACCGCCAAACCGCACGGGGTATCAAATCGAGCGCTCGTACCGATCAACGCATCCGAAAACCCCTTGCTGTTTCCCGCAACTGTCGAAACCATTCCGTTTTCGATGACGCGAATCCGATCGTTATAAGTGTCAGCGACATAAATTCGTTCACCCGAGATCGCGACACCGATCGGTGCATAAAAGAGTGCACTTTTTGCGTCGCCATCACGATATCCATGAGTGTTATCCGTTCCTGCAATAGTTTGAACCGCACCGTTTGCAGAGATTTTCCTTATCGAGTGACTCCCCGAGTCAGCCACGATCAAATCACCTTTTGAATCGAATGCAATTCCTGAAGGCGTATCTAATCCGGACGCGAATTTTTCGGATTGCTTCTTTTCGCCAAGTTTCCAGATAATTCCCTTTTCGCCATCCGAAACGTAAATGTCGCTCCCCTTGATCGCGATTCCGAAAGGCTCACCAAATTCTTTGTTAATACCCGCAAACGTTGATACTTTGGACAATGGGAGGGTCACATATTTCGAGGTCAGTAGATTACACGAAGTACAAATAGAAATAGCCGTAAAAAGGACAGACTTCGCGATCAGTCTTTTCTTAAAATAAGGATTCATGCAAAGAAAATAAATATTCATGCAAAAAGCGTGATTAACTTCGTCAATAAAAGTATTACGACAACGATTTCATCAACGAACAATCATATTTGCAGCAGTGGAAAATGGAAAGCTTAGCTGACGAATTTGTAAACTAAATTAGGGAGAAAACTATGGCTTACAGGCTCAATCTTACTCGACCATACAATGGGATGTCACATATTTGGAACGTCTCCAGTCACGTCGGCGATGCACAGTCGTGCCAAAACACAGCATCAGACGTGAATCTTGTGAAAATACTGCTCGCGGAATGGATACGATTCGTTAATCCGAGCATTCATCAATCCTGTAGAGAGGTCTTCTTAATAAACGGTCAAATGGATATAAACACGGCTTATTGGATCCGGGTAATGAACACAAACCATGCGTCGCATCTTAGCTTCGTAGACGCGGGAATAATAAGCCCGGCTCAAGGTTCAAGCTACGGAAATGATACGTGGTCCATCGTTAGATTAAACAACGCAATGAACCACAGCAACCACGCGGGATGGCTTGATCTTCCGAATCATTCTCATGCTACACCCGATCTGCGCGCCGCGCTTGGAAGAACAACGCCATAGCAAAAACTTAATTTAAATCCGAT